>JASLYQ010000003.1 GCA_030739735.1 Alphaproteobacteria bacterium
GCGGTCCCCTTATTCTCGCGGGTACGGTGTCGTTGGGTTCTTCTGCCTGCGGTGTCGTTGTTGATGATTCCGATGTTGTCTCGCCGGCGTGTAACGAAGACGCTGTGTTGCGCCAGGATGATCGGCTTATCCTGCGTATTTACCACCCCAAGAATGGCGTACAACACGATCTCACGTACAAGATTATTGACAGATTTTCCTTGCCGCAGCCGTTTCGCGTTAGCCCCATCATCGATATGAACGGCAATCCGCGCTTCACCGAGTATATCGTCGAGGCCTATACGGACCGCGACGGTCGTGCTGGTGAGGTGGGCGACGGGGAGGTCTTCGCGACCAGTGGAGAAACAGTGTCGCTCGGAACTACGGACCTGGCTCTCGAGTTGACCGCTCAGTAAGCGCTCTTAGTTTTACGAAACTTCCGCCGCCCGCGTCAGCGCCACACGGGCATTGGCATCTGCAGTTTCCTGTATAAAGCTCGTCGCCACGGTCAACAAACCTCGGCTTTCCTCGCCGCCGGGCTGATGGCGGGCAAATTTCACCTGATCGCAACTCTTGAGAAAATTTTGCGTGAGTTCACGTTGCATGGCGACGAGGGCAACTGCGCTCGGTTCGGCGATGGCGCTGACGACCTCGTCGGTCGTACGTTCAGCGGCCCGTAGACCAAACCGCCAATCGAGATAGCGACGAAAAATGGCCGATAATCGCACGTGAAAAATATCGATCTCCTCGGCTGTTGCGAACCGCATGTCTTCCAGGTTGGCAAGAGCCGCGAGCGCCAGCTCATGGGCCGGCGCCATGGGCACAGGCTTCGCCCGGGGTGGCTGTGAGAGCCGTTGCCGTAGCCACAGGCCGAGCAGGATAGTCGTTAGGATACATGCCGCGACAATGGCATAGGGCTGCCATACGATCGGGGTCGGCGGTGGTGGCAGCAGGGTGACCGGCGGCAGGATGTCCTTAGGCTTGGTGATATCGGCGTCGGGGGGTAGCACTGATGTAACCTCAATCGCGATCGGTGCTGTGCGCATGAACTCTGACGTAACCGTATATCCACGCTCAAAATTTTCTACTTTGCACTCCTCGCGGTAAACACATGCAACGGAAGGCAGGTTACTCGAATCCAATATCGATAAGAGTAAGGTTGGCATTGAATGAAAGCCAGGTTCTGTCGGTTCAAGAATATAGCGCCGTTGACTTCTATGCAGCTGATCGCCGGAGTTTCTGATTGCTTTCTTTGGCACCTTGATTTCTTTGACGACTTTGAAGGCGCCCCATTCCCCACGGACATGGGGAAACGTCACCAGGTACCAAGGTAGGGTATCAACCGTGACCGTGACCTCGACCGGATTGACGATAGGCGTGACGCCGATGTTCGCCGATACCACTATCTTAGTTTTTTCGTCGCCGCTTTCGGCAATGAAACCGAGCTCGCGGCGCGGCACGCTATCGTCGATGCCTTGCGCATGACCCGGCCCTGCGTGGCTCACCACAAAAACTGTCAGGGCGATGAGGCTGAGGCACCTGATCATGGCCGGGTTCAGAACTCCGCTTGGCCGTATCCAAAGACTTGGAGGCTGCCGATCGTTAATCGCACGCCGGTTTACTCCGAGTGTCACTTTAGCCCGCAGCTTTCGCATTTTGTTGGTATGGATCAAGAGAAACGCTAGAGCGACGCGAGGAAGGCCAAGAGCGCGTCCCTGTCGGAGCTTGACAGCTCGATCACCGTGTCACGTGCTACCTGTGCTTCGCCACCATGCCAAAGCACGGCCTCCATGAGTCCACGTGCTCGTCCGTCATGCAGGAAATTGTTGTGCATATTGACGCGATGGACCAGGCCGATGCCCCATAGCGGCGGCGTGCGCCATTCCCTGCCGGAAGCGGCGTAATCCGGACGGCCGTCTGCCAGGCCTTCGCCCATGTCGTGCAGCAAGAGGTTCGTGTAGGGCTGAATGGTAATATTGGTGAGTTCGGGCAGGGCCGGATCTGAGCCCGTGCTGAGCGTCGGCGTGTGGCAGGCGGCACAGCCGATGTCGTCGAAGATCTCTGCGCCGCGGTGCGTTGCGGGGTCGTGGACGTCGCGCTTCGCCGGCACCCCCAAGGAACGGGTATAGAGTACCAGCGTCGCGAGGCGTGCGTCGTCGAGCTCCGGCGCATCAGTGATGTGGGTCTCGGCGCAGGCGGCCTGTGCTGCAGGGCAATTTTCCTGCGGAAAGACCGATGTGGTTAGTCCCATGTCGCCATGCGCGGCGGCCGCCACTTGGGTATAGAGGTTCGGCGTGTTCGCCTTCCAGCCGAAGCGGCCGATCGCTTGTTGCCCCGAGACGGGGTCCCATACTCTGTTGACGCGACCGGAAATTCCGTCGCTGTCCGCGTCATCCGGGTCAGCGTTAGCTTCGATTGTCGCTTGCTCCACCGCCTCTAGTAAGCCAAGGCCATAGATTGCTGGTGCCACGCGCGGCGATACCAGAACATCCGCGCCGACAGGGCCGTGTTGCAGGTCTCCAAAGGCGTAGACGGGTTGGCGCAGGCTGAAGGGCTCACCATCCGCAAAGCTACCGGTGATCTCGCGATATTCGATCGTCACGCGGCCTTCACGTGGCACGCCGACGATGCCCTTGTCCTGCAATTGACCACCGTAAACGGGGTGGGGCAGCGGCCCGCCATGCGCGGATTTGCCGGGCACGCTGAGCCTGACCAGCATCGATTCCATCGGCTTGTCCACAGTTGCCGGCGGCTGGCCGCGGCCGTCCTTCAAATGGCACCCGGAGCAAGAGTTTCTGTTGAAGGTCGGGCCTAAGCCGTCGAAGCCGTCCTGCACTGTGCTTCTTCCCGACCAGCGTACGCGAAATAATTTTCGACCCAAGGCGAAGGCGCGCAGCCGGTCTTGATCGAGCGTGGAGATTGGTGCAGAGAAGGCCTCCCGAGATCGAGAAAATGTTGTCGCTGTGCCGGCGGATAGTCCCGCCATGGCCAACTCCTCGGGTGCAATCGGAGCGCCGAAATTCAGCCAGGCCCAGCGATTGAACTCGGCGGCGTAGCTACCTTGCCCGGGGACCCATACATCCTCATCCGTAAGCTTGAGCATGGCCACGGGAGGCTCACCAGCCCGCGCCACGCTGCCCGCTGCCAGCGCCAGCCAGAAAAGACATAACGTGAAGATCCGTAACACAGACGATCCCTCCGGCGATTTTGCCAGGGTCACGCTATCATGCGGCCCTGCCTGACTCAATTTCTCGCCATCCGATCACGGCTTAAATAGCCTAAATGCTACGTTCGAAACGAGCCGTCTTGAGGCGCCTCAACCGGAGATGTTCACCTTGTCCTTCCTGGTCAAGGTTTCGTAAAGCTCGTCGCTGATCTGAAAGCTCTCTAGCGAAGATTGAAGACAGTGCCGCAGAGCGTGACGCTGTCATCGGTATGGGGTAGGTCGGCTTTCGCCGCTGCTGCCAATATGGCGGTACGGGCTTGGGTTGCAACATCGAGCGAGAGGATACCGTCGCCGCCGGGGCGGAAGCGCAGCTTGGCATTGGGTAGGGCGAGCGTGACCGGATCGATAAGATCGTGCTGCAGGATCTCCGCCCACTGCTGCGCCATGGTTGGCGGGTCGGCGGCCGCGATGTCGACGCCGGTAATCGCGCTGATCCGCCCAGTCTGCACATGGTCGCGCCAGTCAGGGCCGGCCGGGGGCCAGTCGCACATGGGCTCGTGGATTGCCGTGACGCCGGGTTGGGATTCGATCGACAGCAGAATACCCCCGACATCGTGTGGATGATATTGGCCCGCGATATGGTTTGGTCGGTCGATATTCCAAATGATGCGAATGCCCATATCGGCGATGCGCTGGCGGTCGCGGGCCGCATCGTCCGTTTGCAAGATCACCATATAGCCGCTGTCGCCGCCGCGTCTTGCCATGTAGCGGCCTGCGGCCGTGTTCTCCTCGACTGGCGAGACGATCTCCAGAAACTCGCCACCGATCGGGGCCAGGATGTTTTTGAGACCGAAGACGCCGACATTGGGGTCGCGATAGCCGACCTCGATACCGAGTATATCATGCAGGAGCGTGACTTGGGCCTCGAGATCCGTTGCGACAAGCGCGATTTGGCGAAGTCTCATTGCGTCTCCCTCATTCTCGGACCGGTGCTACTTGGTAGACCTCGCGGCAGATGAGCCCCGATGACACACCCTCGCGGCGTTTGCGTAGTGTGGCTAACCGCTGACCTTGCCGAGCGTCACCGCGCAGCGCGGCCAGGCGCAAGGCGTGCCGCTCCTCCTCCTCGATAAGCGTATCGGCGGTTTGCAGGAATCCGGCGGAGACGTCGATATGTTTCGTGATCCGCCAATTCACCATTTCCAGCATCGTCACGTAGTCGAAAGGGGTGTCAACGAAAGCTGGACCCGTGTCGGCGGCCTTTTCCGCTTCTGTTTTGCTGAGGCCGGGGCATATGGCAAGGACCGAGAATACCATGGCTCCGGTCGGACGAAGGACCCGTCGGCATTCGCGCAGGACATCGAGCTTGGCTTCCAGGCAGCACAGAACGTCGGAATGGTGGATCGCATCGAAGCTGTTGTCGGCAAAGGGAATCGCGCCGGCATCGGCACGCACCGGCTGACAGCGCCCCGCCGTGTCGTCTTCTGCCGCCCGGCGCGCAGCCGCCTGCAAGCCGCTAAAGGGTAGGTCGAGCAACATTGCCTCACAGCCGCTGGCCGAGGCTAGATAGAGACCTGGCCAACCGCAGCCGGTACCAACATCGAGCAGTCGCCTTCCGGGCGCCAATCCCAACATGTCCGCCGCCGTGTCGGCCTCCTCGCGGGTCGTCCAGCTGCTGGCACCATAGGTGCAGCCGCACACGGATTTCTCAATCTCATGGAGTAGGGCGTCGCCGGCGAGCTTGTATTCGTTCGAGAAGCCGTCGATCAGGGTAGTTTCGGCATCGGTCAGTGGCATGTGGTCTCTCGGCAGATACGTTAGTGAAAGGCGAGCACCGCCTCCATCGGTATGCCGCCAAACGCTGCAACCTCGCCACCGAAATCAGCGGCAAAGGCCAGCGCAGCCTCTCTGGTCGAGAATGGTACCGTTTCTACCGCGCCCATGCTACCGGCGCGACTACCGCTGACCATGTACCACGCGGTGGCGCCGTCTATCCGCGCGGACGGAGCCGCATTGTTCCAGTCGACCTCAACCATATCCATGATGTGGAAGGCGCTAACGCCCTGCGGCATCTCCTCACGGCGCTGGTAGGCGTTGCCCGCGCGGATCGGCATTCTCATCTAGGCTTTGACATAGAAGATAGCGAATGTGCCCAACGTGGCCTTTTTGCCAGCTTGTGAGCCTTTCGGCGGGCCGATATGTTGCGATTGCGAAAGGCACAAAACGACAGGCGAGTATGATGGGCGGTGTGGAAGTTACTGCCGGTGAAGGCGTAGCGGTCCCGATCGGCGAGACCTATCCTGAGATACGCGACGGCGTGCGTACGCTTTGCCAGGATTTCCCCGGTGAATACTGGCGCGCTCTCGATCGCGAGCGGGCCTATCCGACGGACTTCGTCAGGGCTTTGACCGAAGCGGGCTATCTGGCTGCTCTCATTCCCGAGGAGTATGGTGGTAGTGGCCTGCCCATTTCGGCAGCCGGCGCCGTGCTGGAGGAGATCCACCAGGCCGGCTGTAATGGCGCCGCCTGCCATGCTCAGATGTACACCATGGGTACCGTGCTCAAGCATGGCTCGGAGGCGCAGAAGCAGCAGTATCTGCCTAGCATCGCCTCCGGAGAGTTGCGCCTGCAGGCTTTTGCCGTGACCGAGCCGACCACGGGCTCCGATACCACCAATCTCCGCACTACGGCGGTACGCGACGGCAACGGCTATCGTGTCAACGGGCAAAAGGTCTGGATCAGCCGTACGGAGCATTCCGATCTCATGGTGCTGCTTGCGCGCACCACATCGCGCGAAGAGGTGGCATCGCGGCGTCAGGGCTTGTCGGTGTTTCTTGTCGATATGCGTAGCGCGGTCGGTGAGGGGCTCACCATCCGGCCGATCAGGACCATGATCAACCACGCCACGACAGAGCTGTTCTTCGACGACCTGCATATCCCAGCCGACACCTTGATCGGCGAGGAGGGGCGTGGCTTTGACTACATTCTCGATGGCATGAATGCCGAGCGCATCTTGATTTCCTGGGAAAGCCTGGGCGATGCCCGCTTTTTCATTGATCGCGCAAGCGCCTATGCCAGCGAGCGCGAAGTCTTCGGGGGGCCGATCGGGAAGAACCAGGGGGTACAGTTCCCCATCGCACGTGCCTGGGCGCAATTGCAGGCGGCTGAGATGATGGTCCGCAAGGCTGCGGCTTTGTTCGAAGCAGGCAAGCCCTGTGGGCCGGAAGCTAACACCGCGAAGCTGCTCGCCTCGGAAGCGTCGTGGGCCGCGGCCGAGGCCTGTCTACAGACCCACGGCGGCTTCGGCTTCGCCGAAGAATACGACATAGAGCGCAAATATCGTGAGGCGCGGCTCTATCAGATCGCGCCAATCTCGACCAATATGATCCTCGCTTATATCGGGCATAAGGTGCTTGGTATGCCGCGCTCGTACTGACCACGATGACGACCGAAGCGCCTCCTCTCGACGGCATCCTGGTCATTGCGCTCGAACAGGCGGTGGCGGGGCCGCTGTGTTCGTCGCGTTTGGCCGACGCCGGTGCCCGCGTTATCAAGATAGAGCGCTTGGAAGGCGATTTCGCGCGCAACTACGATCACGTAGTGGATGGTGAAAGCGCCTATTTCGTCTGGCTTAATCGCGGCGAAGAATCATTGACGTTGGATATAAAAAACCCTGGTGATCTATCTGTTTTAAAAGCAATATTAAGAAAAGCGGATATCTACATTCAGAACCTGGCGCCGGGTGCGGCGGCACGTGCCGGGGTTGGCAGCGAGGAGATGCGGGAGGCCAATCCGCAACTACGCACCATCGGCTGTCCAACGCAAAACGGCGAAGTAGGCGTGATCGCTCCAGCTCTCGTTGACCTAGCAGATGATACAACTTACCGGCCGGTGCCCGCTCTTGGCGAGCATTCTGAGGCCATACGCAAGGAGTTCGCAGCATGAGCGAGGCCCTGACCGACTGGGTGGGAAGCACCCGTGTCAGCGATGATCTGATTGCGCCGTTTCAGGCGCGCGGCATGGCGGCGGCGCTCGACTATGACAGCGCGCCGGGCGAGGGTGAGGCTTTGCCGCCAGGTTGGCACTGGCTCTATTTCCCCGATATCGCGGCGCAGTCGGCGCTCGGTCTGGACGGGCACGAGGCGCGCGGCGAGTTCCTGCCGCCTGTGCCGTTGCCGCGGCGCATGTGGGCCGGCAACAGATTGGTCTTTCACCGCCCCTTGATTATCGGTGCCAAGGCACGCCGGGAGTCGGATATTGTCTCGGTGGAGGAGAAGAGCGGTCGTGCCGGTGCGTTGGCCTTCGTCACTGTGCATCACCGCTACCTGTCGGGCGGTGAGCTGGCGCTGGAGGAATGGCATGACATCGTCTATCGCGTGCCTGCGGCGCTCGATGCCGAGCCGCCGCCGATCCAGGCGCCACCGTCGGAAAGGCAGTGGCGACGCGCGCTGGTGCCCGACGAAGTGATGCTGTTCCGCTATTCGGCCGTCACCTTCAACGGCCACCGTATCCATTATGACCATCCCTACGTAACCGAAGAGGAAGGCTACGAAGGCCTGATCGTGCACGGGCCACTGACCGCCAGCCTACTGCTCGACCTCGTGGCGCGCGAAGCGCCGGAGCGTACCCTCGCCGGTGTGCGTTTTCGCGCTATGCGGCCGGTCTATGCCGGCCGTGCCCTGATCGTGGAAGGTGCGGCGGACGGCGATGGCCGAGGATCTGCCTGGGCGGTGGATGCCGATGGCGCCATGGCCATGCGGGCCGATCTAACATTTGCTTGAGAGGACAGCAGTGGCCGCGCAGAATCCCGGACCTACCTCACACAGTTACGTCTCACAACGGCTACGTCTGCATTATGTGGACTGGGGCAACGAGGACGCGCCGCCGCTCCTAATGGTGCATGGCGGGCGCGATCACTGCCGCAACTGGGACTGGGTGGCCCAGGCGCTACGCGAGGAGTACCACATCATCGCGCCCGACCTGCGTGGCCACGGTGATTCCCAGTGGATGATTGGCGGCACCTACGAGCTAACCGACTACGTCTACGATATCGCCCAGCTCCTACATCAGACCAAGCTAATACCGGTCCGCATTCTCTCGCATTCTCTGGGCGGCATGATCTGCCTGCGCTATGCCGGGCTTTATCCGGAAAGCGTGACGCATCTGGTCTCGATCGAAGGCCTCGGCCCGTCGCCGCGGGTGATCGACGAGGCCATGGGCAAGCCGCTCGACGAGCGCCTGCGTAAGTGGGTCAATACCTTGCGCAAGATCTCCGGCCGCCTGCCCCGGCGCTATGCCAGCGTCGAGGACGCCTTGGCCCGCATGCAGGAAGAGAACCCGCATCTGTCGCCCCAGCAGGCGCGCCATCTCACCGTGCACGGCGTCAATCAGAACGAGGATGGGAGCTATAGCTGGAAGTTCGATAACTATGTCCGCATCTTCCCGCAGACGGGTTTGAGCGAAGCACAGGTGGCGCAGCTTTGGCGGCGCATCACATGTCCGGTGCTGCACGTGCGCGGCAGCGAAAGCTGGGCCAGCGATCCGGAGCAGGATGGCCGTGTAGACCACTTTCAGAACACGCGCGTGATCAATTTCGAGGGCGCTGGACACTGGGCGCACCATGATCGCACTGATGATTTTGTTGCTCTGATAAGAGACTTTCTAGCTGACTGAGGTTACCCCATGGAGACACGCAAGCTCGGCCACTCCGGCCTGACCGTTTCGCGCCTTTGCCTCGGCACGATGATGTTTGGTGGGCAGACCGACGAGAAGACTTCGCGGCGCATTATCGATATGTCGCGCGATGCCGGGATCAACTTTCTCGATACCGCGGACGCCTATAACGCCGGCAAGTCCGAGCGAGTGGTTGGGCGCGCCATCAAGGCAACCAGGGATCACTGGGTTGTGGCCACCAAAGTGGCGCAACCTATGCACCGAGACAATCCGAACATGCGCGGGTTGTCGCGTCGTTGGATCACGGAGGGGCTTGATGCCAGCCTCAAGCGCCTTGGCGTTGATGCCGTGGACATTCTCTATTTTCATCGTGACGATCGCACGGTGGCGACCGAGGAGGCTATCGATGCGGTGGCAACGGCTATCCGGGCGGGTAAGACACGCACCTTCGGGCTGTCGAATTTCCGCGCTTGGCGTCACGCCGATGTCGTGCGGCTCTGCGATGCCATGGGTGTGCCGCGTCCCGTCGTTAGCCAGCCCTATTACAACGCACTCAACCGCATGCCAGAGGTCGAGCTGCTAGAGGTTTGCGCCAATTTTGATATGGGTGTCGTGCCTTATAGCCCGGTCGCACGCGGCGTGCTGACGGGCAAGTACAAGCCCGGCACGGCACCGCGCAAGGGAACCCGCGCGGGTCGTTCTGACAAACGCATGATGCAGACAGAATTTCGCGAGGAGTCGCTGCAAATAGCCGAGAGGGTCGTGTCTCACACCAGCGATCGCGGCATGAACCCAGTGCATTACGCTATTAATTGGGTGCTAGCAAATCCGTTAGTTACAGCAACTATCGTCGGCCCGCGTACCGTCTCGCATATGAAGGATTATCTTGCCAGCAGCGAGCACGCTTGGACGGCTGAGGATGAGGAGCTGATCGCGGCTTCGGTGCCGGCGGGGAACCCCTCCACGCCAGGCTATACTGACCCGGAATATCCGCTGACGGGGCGGCCTGTGGAGGCAGGGTGAATGCACCGGATGGGTGTATCGCGATAGGCGTTATGGCCAAACAATCCATGGCGATCCTACGGTTTGATTTATCACCTGAGTAGAAGTGGTGTTGAAATTGCTAGGTTTTGCGCAGGTAAAGATCACGATCGAATAGCTTATGACCCTTCTCAAAGTTCAGCCTCTGGAATTGCCATGACGGTCGCCTTTGCGGCCATGATAGGTCTCGCTTCCGCCGCTGCTGGAGCCAAATATTGGCTGGCATAGTGGCGAGCGGTGTCGAGCTTGGCGGTGTAGAAGGCCTCGTCATCCGGAAAATGGTCGATCTTGGAGTCGGCGACCTGAGCGCTCTTGGCGAGCTGCCAACCGCCGGTGATCCAGCCCAGCATGCGCATGTAGCGTGTGGCGCCGGAAGCGGCGGCGACGGGATCCGCACGAAAGGTCTCGGCGATCCATTTCGTTGTTGCAGCAAGGGCGTCGATGGCAGGTGCGAGGTCGCTGCCGATGGCGGTCAGCGCTTCGTGGTCGCTGGCTGAGCAGGCGCGCGCCGTCTCTCGCATCTCTTCGATCATGGCCCGAGCTACACCGCCGCCGTCATGCTGCAGCTTGCGGCGCACCAGATCGAGGGCCTGGATACCATTGGTGCCTTCGTAGATCATAGTGATACGGGCATCGCGCAGGTGCTGGGCCGCACCCATCTCCTCGATATAGCCAATGCCGCCATGCACCTGCACGCCAATCGAGGCTACGGCGAAGCCCTGGTCGGTGCACCAGCCCTTGACCACTGGCGTGATGAGGTCGGCGTAGCCTTGCGCACGGGCGCGAGCTTCCGGGTTGGTCTTGCGTGTCGCGGCGTCCAACGCGCTGGCCAGCGAATAGCAAAGCAGGCGCATGGCCTCGATCTGGCTGCGCATGTCCATTAGCATACAGCGCACGTCGGGATGGCGGATGATAGCCACGGCCTCGTCTGAGCGTTCACCGATCATGGTGCCCTGGACGCGGTCGCGGGCATAGTCGAGCGCCGCCTGGTAGGCGCGCTCGGCGATCGCCAGCCCTTGCACGCCGACGCTGAGGCGGGCCGAGTTCATCATCGTGAACATGCACTGGATGCCGCGCTGCTCACCGCCGATCAGCTCCGCGTGAGCGCCGCCGTCGTCTCCATATGACATGACGCAGGTGGGGCTCGCCATGTGCCCCATCTTATGTTCCAGAGAGACTGGGCGCAGATCGTTATGCTGGCCGAGGCTGCCATCGTTGTTGACTAGCACTTTCGGCACGATGAATAGCGATATGCCCTTGACGCCTTCGGGCGCGCCTTGCGTGCGGGCGAGAACGAGATGGATGATGTTCTCGCTCATGTCCTGATCGCCGTGAGTGATGAAGATCTTGGTACCGGTGACACGCCAGCGTTCGCCGTCGCGCATCGCCCGGCTCTTGAGCGCGCCCACATCAGAGCCGGCGTTGGGCTCAGTCAGGTTCATCGTGCCTGCCCATTCGCCCGAGATCAGCTTGGGCAGGTATTTGGCTTTCTGCTCTGGTGTCCCGTGGGCCTCGATGGCTTCGATCGCGCCCTGGCTTAACATCAGTCCGTCGGCAAGCCCCATATTGGCCGACTGCCACATCTCGCCGATGGCCGTCGCCATGGTTACGCCGAGCCCCATGCCGCCGTGCTCTACGTTGCCGGCGACCGAGGGCCAGCCCGCCTCGCACCACTTGCCATAAGCCTCGACCACGCCATCGGGCATGCGCACGACGCCGTTGACCAGTTGCGCGCCTTCGAGGTCGCCTGGTTGGTTGAGGGGTGCGAAGACCTCGGAGGCGAACTTGCCTGCCTCGTCGAGCACCTGGCCCACTAGGATCGGCGTCAGTTGCTCCAGGCCATCGAGCTTGGACAGGGCGTCGAGGCCTATCACCTCTTCCAGCACGAATCGCATGTCGCGCAAGGGGGCCGTGTATCCAGTTGCCATGGGGGTCGCTCCGTGTCACGAGTTGGGTGTTAGAAGGGTGGGAGGTCTAGCGTCTCGCCGACGGCACGACCGAACGTGACCTGCTGCTCGTGGGTGAGACTGTGGTCGGCGACCCACACGCCGGTGGCCGATTGTCGCCCTGTTGGCGAAGGCCGCACTCAGATTACCTTGCCGGGGTTCATCAGCCCATGCGGATCGAGCGCCGCTTTGATCGCGCGCATCATCTCGATCTCGACGGGCTGGCGGTAATGGACCAGCGCCTCGCGCTTGAGCTGACCGATGCCGTGCTCTGCCGAGAAGCTGCCGCCCATCTCCATCACCAGGTCGTGGATGACGGCGTTAAGCTCTTCCCAGCGAGTGAGAAATTCCACTTTGTTGGCGCCTTCGGGTTGGGTGACGTTGAAGTGGATATTGCCGTCGCCGGCATGGCCGAAGGGAACGGGGCGGGCGGCTGGGATGGTCTCCTCGGTGAGCGCCGTGGCGCGGCGCAGGAACTCGGGCATGCGGCTCACCGGCACCGAGACGTCATGCTTGATGCTACCGCCTTCTGGTCTCTGAGCCTCGGAGACGTTCTCGCGTAGGGCCCAAAGCGCCCGGGCCTGCGCCTCGCTGGCAGCGATGGTGCCGTCTAGCACCAGGCCATCCGCCATGGCGGTTTCGAGAATAGTCTCCATCACCGCATCAAGCCCGGCGTTGCTGGCCGGCGAGGTCAGTTCGACGAGCACGTACCAGTCATAGTGTTGGGTGAGGGGGTCCATCGTACCGGGGATATTGCGCAGCACGAAATCGACGCAACGACGCGCTTCTAGCTCGAATGCCGTCACCGTGTCGCCGCTCGCCTCGCGGGCGCAGGTCAAAAGCGTTAGCGCGGCTTCCGGATCGGACACGGCTAGCCAGGCGGTGCATGTGCTGCGCGGAATCGGCGAAAGCTTGAGCATCGCCGCGGTGATGATGCCGAGTGTACCTTCAGCGCCGATGAAAAGTTGCTTGAGGTCGTACCCGGTATTGTCCTTGCGCAGCGCTCGCAGACCGTCCCAGATCTGGCCATTCGGCAGCACCACCTCGAGGCCCAGCACCTGCTCGCGTGCCATGCCGTAACGCAGCACGTTGGTGCCGCCGGCGTTGGTAGAGATATTGCCGCCGATGAGGCAGCTGCCTTCGGCCGCGAGACTGAGCGGGAGCAGGCGCTCGGCGTTCGCCGCTGCGGCTTGCAGATCTGCCAGAACGCAGCCAGCTTCAGCGCACAAAGAGTAATTGGCGGCATCGACCTCGCGGATTGTGGTCAGGCGTGAGAGCGAGAGTATGATCGCATCGCCGCTGTCGTTCGGCACCGAGCCGCCGACCATGGACGTGTTGCCGCCCTGGGGCACGATGGGAACGCGCGTGTCGGCGCACAACTGCACCACCGCGGCAACCTCCGCCGTGTTCGCGGGACGCACTAGGATCGACGTCTTGCCCCGATACTTCTCGCGTTGATCCAGCAAATGGGGCGCGAGTTGGTCTGGGTCGGTGATACAGCCGATATCGCCGACGATCGAGCGCAGGTGGTCGGTAATCATCATTGGCCGCGGTACCGAAACGACGACAATGTTTTGCCGTTGCGGGTCTTAGCGAGATCGTCGAGGAGGTGCAGCGTCACCTGGGATTCGAGGATGTTCGAGACTGCCAAAATGCTTTCGGTATGGTCCGGATTGGGAATGCCGACGAGGTGCAGATGCACAAGCCCCTCGACGCTGATCACATTGAGCTCGAAGGAGGAACTGTCATCTTCCTGAGCAGCAGAGATCGGCGGAAACAGAACTAAGCTCGCGGCGACGACGGCGGCACGCATGGCAAATCTCCCTCCAAATCGTAACGATCGGTACCACATTCGTCGGGTGGCCGGAACCGCTTCCGATATCGTAGTCTGCATGAGATGAGGTCGCAGCAGAAAGCGAATCTGGTGGAACCGTATCGGGAGACACTCATCGAAGTGGACGCGCGCGCCGACCAAAAGACGGGCTTTGCCGCCATCGCTGTCGCCTATGGCGAACCGCATCGCCATTGCCACACGCTCGAGCATATTGCTGTCTTTCGGAACGCATTGTACTTAGTTCGGCAATAGGTGCAAGAGTCGAGGTAGCTGGCGCTGATCATTTGGCTCGATAACGTCGTCTGTGACACACACCTTAGAGATAACGAAGTGTGCGGTGCCGCCTGAGCCGAGGCGTTCTGTGGTGGCGCCGGCCTGGACCACATGAGTCGGCCGATAGTGGACGTGATTCTAGCAACCAAATATGCGGCAATTGTGTCGGTGGAGACACCGCGCTACTCGTCGGTTTGAATCTCTCTATCTTAGGCCAAAATTCCCAGACCCTCGGCCGGTACGGCGCACAGATTAGGCATAAATACGCCTGGGTACCCGCGCTCGTCTATCGCCGAGCGCGCGGCGAAGTCGTGCAAGGCTTTCTCGGCCGCCCGCAACATATCTGAGCATGGACGCAAAGCGCCGGCTCGAGGATCAGACTCGTGCCAATTTGCGGCAAGCGCTTATCGTGCTGCAGCGCGCCTGAGCCGGTCGTTGATGGCGCCGCCGAGACCATCGTCGGGGATCGCGGTGACGGCGATAGCCCTAGCGCCGTAATCGTCGAGCGCGTGCAACATGGCGAAGAGATTGGCGGCAGCTTCGGCGAGATCGCCGGCGGGGCTGAGATTGTGCACGACAGAGGCGCCATCCAGGACACTCGGGCCGAAAGCAAGCAAGGCCTCGTCGGTGTCGACGCCCGTGGCGTTGAGACGCAGGGGTGTGTGCGGGGCATAGTGGCTGAGCAGCTGTCCCGGCGCTTTCGGGACGTGCGCATCACCTTTCCCGTCGCGGATATCGATGATGGTCGCGATGTCCTCGCGCGTGATGGCGCCCGGGCGTAGAAGGACGGCTGGGGTGACGGAGAGATCAACGATGGTCGATTCCACGCCGATGGAACACGGACCGCCGTCGAGGATGAAGTTGACTTTGCCGTCGAGATCATTGGCTACATGCTGCGCCGTGGTCGGGCTGAGACGGCCAGAGCTGTTGGCACTCGGCGCGGCAATCGGGCAGTCGACTTCCGCCAGCAAGGCCTGGGCAACTGCTGCAGCGGGGCATCGCAGGGCCACGGTGTCGAGGCCGCAGAGGGCGAGCATGGATATGGTGCAGTCAGGCCGCTTCGGCAGCACTAAAGTGAGGGGCCCCGGCCAATAGGCCTCGGTCAGCGTAGTCGCGTCCTGGTCGAAAACCGCCTGGCGCTCGGCCGCGGCGCGATCAACGACGTGGGCGATCAGCGGGTTGAATTCGGGCCTGCCCTTGGCTTTGAATATGCTTGCCACGGCATGGTCATTTGTGGCGTCGGCGCCAAGGCCGTAGACGGTTTCGGTGGGAAAGGCGACCAGGTCGCCGCCGCGCAGCTTCGCTGCCGCGTACGCAATCTCTTCCGGTGAGATGGCGCTCACGCGTCGAGCAACGGCGCCAGACGCTCGAAGGCCTCGGCCAGCAGCTCCGGCGACTTGGCATAGCAGATGCGCAGGTAATCCTCGCCGCCTTCACCGAAGGCTGTTCCCGGCGCCACGCCGACATTGGTTTCGTCCAGGATGCGCTTGGCAAAGACGCGGCTGTCGTCCACGCCATCGACCGCGAAGAAGGCGTAAAAGGCGGCCTCCGGGCGGGTCAGACGTACGCGGCGCATGGCGCCGAGGCGTTGCTGCACCATATCGCGGGCGATGCGATAGCGGTCCGCCATATTGGCTACGAAAGGCTCGCCGTCACGGATCGCCGTGATGCCGGCATACTGGGCGTTGGTGCTGGGGGAGGCCACGTTGTACTCGCTCAAGCTCTCCAGCGCCTGGCCGATCGAGGCCGGCGCTGTGATCCAGCCCAAGCGCCAGCCGGTCATGGCCCAAGTCTTGGAGAAGCTGTTGACTACTAGCATCAGATCCTCGGGCTCGGCGAGTTCGAGAAATGAGGGCGCATAGGGCCGGTCGTAGATGATGCGGGCATAGACCTCGTCGGCGATCAGCCAGATGCCACGCTGGCGACAACGGGAAAGCACTTCGGCCTGGGTCTTGCGGTCCATCATCCAGCCCGTCGGGTTGCTCGGCGAATTGACGCAGACGGCGCGGGTGCGCCCGTCACACGCCTCGAACAGGCGGTCGATATCGAGTGCCCAGCCGTCACCGCTACGTTGCAGCGGCACCTGGCGCGCCTCGCCGCCCATGATCTCGACGCAGCGGAAGAAATTGGGCCACAGCGGGGTGACAAAGACGATGTTGTCGCCCGGCTCTACAAGCAATTCGGCGATCATCATGAGCGCGTTCATGCCAGCCGAGGTCACTGTGATACGGTCGATGTCTAACGCCATGCCGTACAGGGCGTTGGTGTAGTCGCTGATTGTGTCGCGCAGCTCCGGCACGCCACGATTGTGGCTGTAAAAGGTCTCGCCGGCGCGCAAGGCCGCATCCGAGGCGGCGATGATGAAATCCGGCGTCGGCAGGTCGGGTTCGCCGAACCAGAGCGGGATGACGCCGGGCCGGTCCATGCCGACATGGGCAATCTCGCGGATGCCCGAGTGCTGCAGCTCACGCACTTGGGTGCGGATGTGATCGGTGGCACTCATAGGCAGCTTTCTTTCGCTGTGCCGGCATGTTTCTGTGCGAGCTGTGGCGCGTCGATCAGCTCGCATGCAGCGCGGCTGCAATGGCCTAGGCCCATCTGGTAGTCGACGAAGACCGGTCCCATAGGCGCCTTCTGAGAATAGGCGAGCATCGTCTCCGCCATAGCGCTGTTGGGCGTGGTGACCACGGCAACGGCGCCTAATCCGCTCACGATATCCGACATCAGCGCGATGGTGTTTGGATCATCGTCGACCACAACCAAGATCGACGGCTTGCCGAGATCGTAAAAGGCCATGACGCTCCAATATCGGCCATTTTTTGCCTGTGCGTAGATGCCTACATGTAGGCGCCGATTTGCCAGGGCACAAACTCGTTGTCGCCATAGCCAAGTGCCTCGCTCTTTGTGGGCTCGCCTGACGCTGTGGCGAGGATCTTGTGGAAGATGCGCTCGCCGACCTCCTCGACGCTCTCGTCGCCATCGACGATCGGTCCGCAATTGATATCCATGTCCTCTTCAAGGCGCTGATACATGGTGCTGTTGGAGGCAAGCTTTAAGATAGGTGTCGGCTTGCAGCCAAAGGCCGAGCCACGTCCGGTGGTGAAGCAGACCACGTTTGCGCCACCCGCCACCATGCCGTTGACCGAGGTCACATCGTAGCCTGGCGTGTTCATAAAACAGAAGCCCTTTTCCGTAACCAACTCGCCATATTGGTAGACATCGACTAGATTCGTCGTGCCGCCCTTGGCGACGGCGCCGAGGGACTTTTCCAGGATGGTTGTCAGCCCACCCGCCTTGTTGCCGGGCGAGGGATTGTTATTTAGCTCGGCGCCGTGTTTTTCGGCGTACTCCTCCCACCACAGGATATGCTTGACCAGCTTGTCGCCGACCGCTTTGGAGACCGCACGCCGGGTGAGCAGGTGCTCGGCTCCGTAGACCTCGGGCGTTTCTGCAAGCACCGCGGTGCCGCCATGACGTACCAACAGGTCCGCCGCGGCACCCAGTGCCGGATTGGCGGTGATGCCAGAATAGGCATCTGAGCCGCCGCATTCGAGACCCAGGACGATATGGCTCGCGGGCACGGCCTGGCGTTCAGCCTTGTCGGCCTCAGGCAGCATCTCGCGGATGCGCGCGATGCCCTCCTCGATGGTTTTGCGGGTGCCACCCGTGTCCTGGATGGTCATGGTTGAAAGCATTTTGCCAGTCTGCCAGCCGTGCTGTTCGATCATGCTCGAGATTTGGTTAACCTCGCAGCCGAGTCCGACGGCGACGACGCCGGCGAAGTTAGGGTGCGACTTGTAGCCGTTGAGTGTGTTCTGCAGGAACTCCCAGCCGATGCCGTAGTTGGACATGCCGCAGCCCGAGCCGTGGGTCAGCGCTACCACGCCGTCGATATTGGGATAGTTCGCCAGGGCATCGCCGCGAAAGGCGTCGGCAATATAATTTGCCACCGTCGCCGAGCAATTCACCGAACTGATGATGCCAATGTAGTTACGCGTTGCCACGCGACCGTCGGCACGCATGATGCCCTGGAAGGTAGCGCACTCCGCTTCCGGCACGAAAGCCGTATTGCAGGCATCGACGCCATAGGCGTAGTCACGCTTGAAGGCTTTCATCTCGACGTTCTGGGTGTGAACGTGCTGGCCGGCCGGAATCCCCTCGGTCGCGAAACCAATGATCTGGTTGTATTTGCGCACTGCCTCGCCCGCCGCGATAGCCTGTGTTGCCACCTTATGGCCGGCGGGTATCTCCGCGATGGCCAAAATCCCTTGGGGAGGAACGGGAGCGCCGGCGACGATGGTTTGTTTGGCTGTGACCACGTTGTCCGCCTGATGCAGGCGGACGGTCAGAACTTGGTCGGACATGCGAACCTCGCGAGCTTCTATAGTTCTGATAATTCGCAGCAAATATGGCCATTCCAGCACCTCGCGCAAGCACCGTTTGCCGACAATGGCAAAGTCCTTGCCGCCACAACCGTCGCGCCGGTATGGTCGCGCCGCCAGATCAGGAGGATAGCGACGGCATGCACGGGGTCGAAATCGGGTCGCGAGTGGCCCAGAAAAATAGTTTCATTCGATGAGCCTGGCAGGCAAAACGGCACTGATTACGGCTGCCGGCCAGGGTATCGGGCGCGCCACGGCCGAGCGCTTTCTGGCCGCCGGCGCAAAGCTTTGGGCAACGGATATCGATACTGCCAAGCTGGGGGGTCTCGATGGTGCCAAGACCTTCACCCTCGATGTCACCGATGCGCAAGCGGTTGCCTCTGCGTGCGAGCGCACGGGTCCTGTGGACATTCTATTCAATTGCGCCGGTTATGTCGCTGTCGGTAGTCTGCTCGACTGCGATGACGAGGACTGGGAACGCTCGTTCGACATCAACGTTGATTCCATGCGCCGGACCATCACCGCCTACCTGCCCGGGATGGTCGAGCAGGGCTACGGTCGCATCGTCAACATGGCCTCGGTCGCGTCCTCGGTGAGCGGGGTGAAAAGCCGTGCCGCATACGGCACTACCAAAGCGGCCGTTGTAGGTTTGACCAAGTCGGTTGCAATGGACTACATCGAGCATGGAATCACGTGCAATGCCGTTTGTCCTGGAACTGTTGAGACGCCATCGCTCGGAGAGCGTATTCAGGCCTTCGACGACCCCGAGGCCGCGCGGCGCATGTTTATCGATAGACAACCCATGGGCCGCCTCGCGCAGCCCGATGAAATCGCCGGACTCGTTGCCTATCTCGCATCAGAGTCCGCAGCGTTTATGACCGGCCAGGCAATCGTGGTGGATGGAGGCATTAGCCTCTAAATCACATGATTGCCCAGCTACTTTTGTAACTTTCTATCGGCCCTGAAGGGGTTGGGAGGCAACATGAAACTCGTACGTTACGGCCGCGCTGGTAGGGAAAAGCCTGGTCTCGTCGATGCCGACGGTAAGCTGCGCGACCTCAGCGGTAAGATCGACGACATAACGCCAGATCTGCTGAGCCCCAAGTGCATGGCCAAGCTTGCGCGCTACAACCCGAAGCGTCTGCCACTGGTAAAGGGGCGCCCGCGTCTCGGCGTGCCATGGTCACCGGTCGGCAAGATCATGTGCATCGGCCTCAACTATGTCGATCACGCCAAGGAGACCGGCAGTCCGATCCCCACGGAACCAATTCTCTTCATCAAGGCCAACAGCGCTCTCAATGGCCCGAACGATACCGTGATCATGCCCAAGGGCTCGAAGAAGTCAGATTGGGAGTGCGAGATGGGCGTGGTTATCGGCACTGCCGCCAACAACGTGACGCAGAAAGCCGCGCTAAGCCACGTTGCCGGTTACACCATCTGCAACGACGTTTCCGAGCGTGAGTGGCAGATGGAACACGGCCCGACCTGGACCAAGGGTAAGAGCTGCGACACCTTCGGGCCGATCGGCCCGTGGCTGGTCAGCGTCGACGAGGTGGAAAATCCGCAGCGCCTCGCCATGTGGCTCGACGTCAACGGTGAGCGCCGCCAGACAGGCAACACCAAGACCATGATCTTCGGCGTTGCCAAGCTGATTGCCTATCTCAGCAAGATCATGACGCTCAACCCGGGCGACGTGATCTCCACCGGCACGCCGCCCGGTGTTGGTGCTGGCATGAAGCCGCAGACCTTCCTCAAGAAGGGTGACGTGATGACCCTTGGCATCGAGGGTCTTGGCCGGCAGCGCCAGAAGGTCGAAGCCTGGAGCCGCAAATGAGCCAGGCATGAAGCCTTCCGTTCTGGTTGTGAGCTGGGCGTCGGAGGCGGTTCTCACCGATCTCCGGCGCCATTTCGATGTCTCACATGTCGATATTTTTGAGGATGGAGTGCCCGATGCGGCCGAGCTGGCACGCCTAGCCGAGGGCAAGGACGGTCTGCTGATCCATATGATTCCAGTGAGCTCCGACTTGCTCGTGGCGGGCAAGGGCAAGCTCAAGGTGTTGGCGAACGCTTCAGCCGGGGCCGACAATGTCGATCTCGAGACAGCGACCGCCGCTGGCATACAGGTCACCAATACCCCAGGGGTTCTCACGGACGCGGTGGCCGATTTCGGCATGGCCATGGTGCTTGCGGTCGGCCGACGTCTTGGCGAGGCTGAGCGCTATGCTCGTGCCGGCAAGCTCGACACTTTCTCGTTTCCCTTGTTCTGGGGCACTGCCTTGCAGGGCGAGACGCTCGGCATCGTCGGCATGGGCCGCATCGGCCAGGCGCTGGCGCGCCGAGCCAAAGGCTTCGGTATCGACATCGCCTATCACAACCGCAACCCCGTTGCGCCCGAGATCGAGGCTGAGCTTGGTGCGACCTGGATGCCGTTCGACCGACTGCTGGCCGAGGCCCGTTTCGTGCTGCTGTTGACGCCGTTGACGCCTGAGACACGGCACTTGATTGGCGCGCCGGAGCTCGCAGCAATGCGCAAGGACGGCTACCTGATCAATATCGCCCGCGGCCCCGTGGTGCATGAAGAGGCGCTGTTGACGGCGCTGCAAGAGGGCCAGATCGCTGGAGCGGGTCTCGATGTCTACGAGTTCGAGCCCAAGGTCACGGACGGCCTCAAGTCGCTCGATACTGTCTTTCTGACCCCGCATATCGCCAGCGCTACGGTGCAGTCGCGCCATGGCATGATCGAGATCGCGGCGGCGAATCTGAAGGCGGTGTTATTCGGCGAGCCCGTCCCCAATCCCGTGAACACGCTTGACTGAGGCAGGACATGGCACGCGCGATCGATCTTTCCGGTAAATCAGCGGTAGTGACGGGCGGTGCCTCCGGCATCGGCTACGGCATCGCCTTGGCGCTTCAGGAGGCTGGCGCCGAGGTCGCCGTGACCGGGCGCAGCAGCGAGACCATCAAGGCTTGCGAGCACAGCACGCCCTACGGTGAGTTTGCCGTCCATCGCCTCGATGTGACAAACGACCTGTCGATCGAGGAGTTCTTGTCGCAAATTCCGCGCATTGACATTCTTGTAAACAATGCCGGCACCATCGTGCGCCAGGGCAAGGAATACCAGCCTGACCAGTTCGCCCAGGTGGTCAACACCAATCTGATCGGTGCCATGCGCATGAGCCATGCCTGTCTCGGCAAGCTGGTCATCGCCAAGGGCGCGATCCTCAATATCGCCTCGATGTTCAGTTTCTATGGCTCGCTGGCGACGCCCGCCTATGCTGCGAGCAAGGCCGGGCTGGTTAATCTGACTAAGTCGCTGGCTATCGGCTGGGCGGCGCAGGGTCTGCGCGTCAACGCCATTGCGCCGGGTTGGATCGAGACCAAGCTGACTGCGAGTCTCTCGGAGAGCCAGCCCGAGCGCTACCAAACGATCATCGAGCGGACGCCCATGAAGCGCTGGGGAAGGCCGCAGGAGATCGGTGATGCAGCGCTGTTCCTGTGTTCGCCGGCGGCCTCGTTCATCACCGGCCACACCCTGATCGTTGATGGCGGTTACGCGGCGGCCTAAGCACCCGGTGCTAGCTGCTGCTTTGCAAACGGGGCATCCTTTCGGGGCCGGGGCGAAATGGCTTTAGGCGGATTGGCTCGAAGTGGTGCGGCCAAAGACGATATGTTTCAGCGCGTGCTTGACGCCTTCACTTTTGACCTTCTTGCTGCCCGTGAACAGGGTTTGAAAACAGCCTTTGTCCGGCGAACCGAGGAATGGGGAGATCTCGACCTATTCGATCAAGTCGATGAACCGGATCAAGTCCACGACGTCATCGCCGAGGACTTTCACGATCTGGTCGAAAAAATCGCGTCGTAGCCGCTGGTTTCAATGATTAGCGGCACGCGAGATAACTGAAACAGTAACCTGATTTGAATGCTTTGGCGGAAGTGCGTCGTGATCCGATTAACTAGCCTCCTATCCAGCGGCCTTGAAGTCGTTTAGGCATCTCTCAGCGGATAAGAACTCGCAGCCAGCGTTACTTCATCAGGTAGGCGATGATCTTGCTGCGGCTCGGCTCGGCGACCTTCAGGTACATGATGTCCGTGCCCTGAATCGAGAAGGTCTGGTCCGACCTCGGCTACGTACGTTGAGATGTATGATCTTGATCAAGGATCATTGGCGCTTGATTTGAGACTATCGGCGACTAGGTTAGATTGGCCTCGGGCCAAAGAACGGAAACGAGCTAATGAATTACGATAAGTACTTCTCTCAATCTCTTGATTCTCTTAGAGAAGAGGGGCGTTATCGAATATTCGCAGACTTGGCACGCCATGCTGGTAACTTTCCGAAAGCGACCTATTTTCAGAATGGCGGCGAACGCGATGTCGTGATCTGGTGCTCGAACGACTATCTCGGCATGGGCCAGCATCCCGATGTCGTTAGCGCCATGACCGAGGCTTTGCAGAAGGTCGGGGCCGGCGCCGGCGGCACACGCAATATCTCCGGCACGACCCATTATCACGTGTTGCTGGAGCGCGAACTGGCCGACCTGCACCGCAAGGACGCGGCGTTGCTGTTCACTTCTGGCTACATCTCGAATGACGCGACGCTCTCCACGCTGGGCTCGATCCTGCCAGGCTGCGTCATTCTCTCCGATGCTCTCAACCACGCTTCTATGATCCAGGGCGTGCGCCATTCCAAGGCGCCTAAAAAGATCTTCCGCCATAATGATCCTGGCCACCTTGATGAGCTCTTGGGCGAGCTTGATCCGGACGCGCCCAAGATCGTGGCCTTCGAGTCCGTCTACTCCATGGACGGCGATATCGCGCCCATCGGCGAGATCTGCGAGGTTGCCAAGCGTCATAACGCACTGACCTATCTCGACGAAGTCCATGCTGTCGGCATGTACGGTCCGCGCGGTGGTGGCGTTGCCGAGTGTGAGGGTCTGATGGAGCAGGTCGACGTCATCGAGGGCACGCTGGGTAAGGCATTCGGCGTCATGGGCGGCTATATCACGGCTTCCGCCTCGATCGTCGACGTGGTGCGCTCGTTCGCTTCTGGATTCATCTTCACCACCTCGTTGCCGCCGGCCGTGGCGGCGGGCGCTCTAGCAGCGGTCAAGCACCTTAAGGCCAGCAATGCCGAACGCGAGTGCCACCAGGAGCGAGCACGGACCCTTAAGCGGCGGCTCGCCGAGGTGGGCATACCGGTGATCGAGAACCGTAGCCACATCGTGCCGGTGATCGTGGGTGATCCCGTGCTCTGCAAGCGTGCCAGCGACGAGTTGTTGAGCGATCACGGGATCTACGTGCAGCCGATCAACTATCCGACCGTGCCGCGCGGCACGGAGCGGCTGCGCATCACGCCGTGCCCGCTGCATGATGACGCCATGATGGACCATCTGGTCGATTCCCTGCGCCGGGTCTGGGGTAATCTCGATATCAGCCGCGCCGCCGCCTGATTTGCGCATGGCTGGGGCGGCCTGGGACCCGACCGAGGTCATTTACGATTTCATCCAGGTCGGCGGCGCACTGAAGATCACAGCTGTTGATTTTGATACCGGCATCGAGGTTTCCACGGTCGGCTTGCCTGCCTTGAGTGAGCGGAGTTAATGGGACTTGCCTAGAGCAACCTGGAATATGTCCTCTTAAAGCAAGGCAAGATTCCGTCGCCATAAGCCGGTTCCCAATGAGGGGAATCTGCTCTAGGTGTGGAGCACCGCGGGCGGGGGGCGAATGGCCTATTTTCTTCAGCAACTGATCAACGGCGTGACGCTCGGCAGCATCTACGGGCTGATCGCGATCGGTTACACGATGGTCTACGGCATTATCGGCATGATCAATTTCGCCCACGGCGAGATTTACATGATCGGTGCCTTCGTCGCCATCATTAGCTTCACCATTCTTGGTGCCGCCGGCATAACCTGGGTGCCGCTGGCGCTGCTGCTGGTGCTGGTGGTGACGATGCTGTTTACCGCGCTCTACGGCTGGACGGTGGAGCGGGTGGCTTATCGGCCGTTGCGCGGCTCGCAACGCCTGGCGGCACTGATCTCGGCCATTGGCATGTCGCTCGCCCTGCAGAACTACGTACTGCTCAGCCAGGGCGCGGGCGTCAAGGCGATCAGCCCGATCATTGAAGGCAGGTTTGATGTCTACGAGGCCGACAACTTCCTCGTCACCCTGAGCTATATTCAAATCTTTATCGTCATTTTGACCGTGGTTCTAATGGCGGCTTTCGCCTCGCTGATCAGTGGCACTTCGTTGGGTCGGGCCCAGCGTGCCTGCGAACAGGACCGCACCATGGCCACCCTGCTTGGCATCGATGTCGACCGTACCATCTCGCTGACTTTCGTCATGGGGGCGGCGCTGGCGGCGGTGGCCGGAGTCATGGTGACGCTTTATTACGGCGTAATCGACTTCTTCATGGGGTTTATCGCCGGTCTCAAGGCCTTCACGGCGGCCGTTCTTGGCGGCATCGGCTCGCTGCCCGGCGCCATGCTGGGGGGCATGCTACTGGGCATGGTTGAGGCGTTTTGGTCCGGCTATTTCACTGTCGAATACAAAGACGTCGCGGCCTTCGGTATTCTTGTTCTGGTGCTTATCTTCCGTCCCTCGGGCCTGCTCGGTCGACCCGAGATCGAGAAGGTCTGAGGGCGTGGGCGAAATGACTGCCGTCCAAGCGCTACGGGAGGGGGCGCTCGCCGCCCTGGTGGCGGTGGCGCTGGCTGTGCCCATGCTCGGCCTCAAGCTTGAGCACGGCGTTGGTGGGCTCTCGGTGCATGGCCGCTGGGAGTTCCTGTTGCTGGCGGCGGCGATCGTCGGCCTTGGCCGAGGGCTGATGGTCTGCGCGGGCACCAGCGGTATCTTTGAGGGCTTGTGGCGTGGACGTGGCGGGAAGGCTGCGGCGCCGGGGCAGACCCTGTGGCAGCGCCACTGGGGCTATGCTGCGCTCGCAGCTTTGATCGCCGCCATCGCATTGCCTTTCATGCCTTTTGCCGACCGCTACGTGGTCGATACCGCAACCCAGGTGCTGATCTACGTGTTGTTGGGCTGGGGTCTTAACATTGTGGTTGGGCTCGCAGGCCTGCTCGATCTCGGCTATGTGGCGTTCTACGCCGTCGGTGCCTACAGCTTCGCACTGCTCGGTACCGAGTTCGGCTTCGGTTTCTGGATGTGCCTGCCGCTGGCCGGGGTCTTCGCCGCCAGTTTTGGCATCCTGCTGGGATATCCGGTGCTACGCTTGCGCGGCGACTACCTAGCCATCGTCACTCTTGGTTTCGGTGAGATCGTCCGCGTCGTTCTGGTCAACTGGGTCGATTTCTCGGGCGGCCCCAATGGCGTCACCGGCGTGCCGCGCCCCACCTTGTTCGGGCTCGAATTCACCAAGCGTGTCGGGGACGGCACGGCGTTTCACGATTACTTCGGCATCGACTATTCCGGCCAGTACCGCATCATCTTCCTCTATTTCATCATCCTCGGCATCGCGCTACTGACAAACTTCTTCGTGCTGCGTATCCGCAAGCTGCCATTGGGGCGTGCCTGGGAGGCTTTGCGAGAGGATGAGATTGCCTGCCGCGCGCTCGGCATCAACCCGGTCAACACCAAGCTCTCGGCCTTCGCGCTAGGTGCTATGTTTGGTGGTTTCGCGGGTTCGTTCTTCGCCACGCGCTCGGGCTTCATCAGCCCCGAGAGCTTTACCTTTATAGAATCCGCCATCATTCTCGCGATCGTCGTGCTCGGCGGCATGGGTAGCCAGATCGGCGTCGTGCTTGCGGCTGCGGCGATCATTCTGCTGCCCGAATTCCTGCGCGAGTTCTCGGAGTTCCGCATGCTTGCTTTCGGCAGTGCCATGGTGCTGATCATGATCTGGAAGCCGCGCGGCCTGCTCTCGCGGCGCCAGCCGACCATCCGCTTGGCGGGTCGGGAGGCGCCGCCATGAGCGTGTTGCTGACGGTCGAGCATCTTACCATGCGCTTCGGCGGCCTGGTGGCGATCGACGATCTCTCTTTCATTGCCGAGCCCGAGCAAATCACTGCCATCATCGGCCCCAACGGTGCCGGCAAGACCACCGTGTTCAACTGCCTGACCGGGTTCTACAAGCCGAGCGTCGGGCGCCTTGCCTTGCGCGGTCACGGCGATGAAACCTATCTGCTTGAGCGCATGGATGGATTTCGCAGCGCCCGCGCCGGAATCGCCCGCACGTTCCAGAACATCCGCCTGTTTCCCGCCATGTCAGTGCTGGAGAACCTGGTCGTCGCTCAGCACAACGCGCTAATGCGGGCCTCGGCTTTCTCCATCGCCGGGCTGCTCGGCTTGCCGGCCTACCGTGCCGCCGAGGACGAGGCAATAGAACTTGCCCGCCATTGGCTGGAACGCGTCGGCTTGGTCGAGCACGCTGATCGCGGCGCCAGCGAGCTGCCGTACGGTGCTCAACGACGCCTGGAGATCGCACGTGCCATGTGCACCCGCCCCGTGCTGCTTTGTCTCGACGAGCCAGCGGCCGGGCTCAACCCGCGCGAATCTGCCGAGCTGAATCAGCTGCTGCTCAATATCCGCGACGAGCAGCAAATCGGTATCTTGCTCATCGAGCATGACATGAACGTGGTCATGGGCATCTCCGACCACATCGTCGTACTCGATTACGGTAAGCTTATCGCCGACGGCGATCCGGCCACCGTGCGCGCCGATCCGGCCGTTATCCGCGCCTATTTGGGCGAGACCGAGGAGGGCGCGGCATGATGCTTTCGCTAGAAGGTGTGCACACACATTACGGGCCCATCGAGGCCTTGCGCGGTGTCGATCTCAGTGTCGGTGAAGGCGAGATAGTCACTTTGATCGGCGCCAATGGCGCCGGCAAGTCGACATTGTTGATGACCATTTGCGGCAACCCCCACGCTAGCGCCGGGCGCGTGCTCTTCGAAGGCGAGGAGATCACGGCGCTACCGACCTTCCAGATCGTCCGCCGCGGCATAGCGCAGTCGCCCGAAGGGCGACGCATCTTTCCTCGCATGACGGTGCTAGAAAATCTGCAAATGGGCGCCATCGTGGGCGAGGAAGCGAACTTTCAGGAAGATCTTGAAGCGGTTTTCGCCACCTTTCCCATTTTAGCCGAGCGCCGCGGCCAGCGAGGCGGCACACTCTCGGGTGGGGAACAGCAGATGCTCGCCATCGCTCGCGCCCTGATGAGCCGGCCGCGCCTGTTGCTGCTCGACGAGCCCTCGCTCGGCCTGGCGCCGTTGATCGTCAAGCAGATCTTTGCGATCATTGCCGAGATCAACCGCAGCCGTGGCATGACCATTCTGCTGGTTGAGCAGAATGCCTTTCACGCTCTGCGTCTTACGAACCGCGGCTATGTTATGGCCAACGGCAAGATCGTGTTGCAGGGCACGGGTGAGGAGTTGATGGCCAATGCCGAGGTCAAGTCGGCCTATCTCGAGGGAGGGCATTGAGCATGGGGATGTGGGGCGACGCGGCGACACTGACCGGCACCACGCTGGATGTCTGGATCGGTATCACCCTGGTCATCGCCGGCGGGGCGGCTCTGATGACGGGGCGCGCCATCGCCATAACCTGGCGTCCGCCCTGGCAGGTGATCTTGGCCTGTATTGGCTTGGGTCTGGGCGATCGTTTTCTGATTTACGGCCTCTTCGACGGTCCGCTGTTATTGCTGTCCGGCTATGTCATTGATACGGCTGTAATTATCTCCATCGGACTGGTCGCCTATCGCATTGCCATGGTGCGGCTAATGGTGAGGCAATATCCCTGGCTCTACCAGCAGACAGGGTCTTTTACCTATCGTCCGCATTAGGGGGCTTGGCAAAGTCGGTTTGAATCGCGATCTTTTGGGTAGGTTTCTGCCGGATCGGAGAGAGGTGAGGAAAGATGAAGACTTCAGTTCAACATACGCTGATCGTACTGGGCACGGCTGCCGCCTTGGCGACGCCGGCCATCGCCGACGAGATCATCATTGCCACCGCTGGGCCGGTGACGGGGCAGTACGCAATTTTCGGCGAGCAGATGGTGCGCGGCGCCGAGATGGCCGTGGCCGACATTAACGCCGCCGGTGGCGTGCTCGGCAAGAAACTGGTGTTGGAAATTGGCGACGACGGCTGCGAGGCCAAGCAGGCGGTGGCCGTGGCTAACCAGATGGTCAACAAGGGCGTGGTCTTCATGGCCGGGCATTTTTGCTCCTCGACCTCGATCCCCGCCTCCGAGACCTATTACGAGGAAGGTGTGTTGCAGATTTCGCCGGCCTCGACTAACCCGCTGCTGACGGAGCAGGGCTTCGACAATGTCTTTCGCACCTGCGGGCGCGACGACCAGCAAGGTGCCGTGGCCGGCTCCTTCCTGGCGGACCATTTCGCTGGCCAGAATATCGCCATCCTTCACGACAAGACGGCCTACGGCAAAGGCTTGGCCGACGAGACCCGCAAGCAGCTTGCGGGTCTCGGCATCAGCGAGGCGATGTACGAGGCTTATACGGCGGGCGAGAAGGACTATTCGGCGCTCGTCAGCAAGCTCAAGGCAGCCGGCATCGATGTCATCTATCTCGGTGGCTACCATACTGAGGCCGGGCTGATCGTCCGTCAGGCCCGGGCGCAAGGTTTGGAGGCGCGGTTGGTTTCGGGCGATGCCCTGGTGACCGAAGAGTTTTGGTCGATTACTGGCGATGCGGGCGAGGGCACGCTGTTTTCCTTCAGCCCCGATCCCGCCAAGAACCCCAATGCGGCCGATGTGGTCGAGCGTTTTCTGACCCAGGGTTATAAGCCCGAGGGCTACACACTCTACACTTACGCCGCCGTCCAGGTGTTCGCACAGGTGGCGGAAGCCGCGGGCTCGACCGATCTCGACGCACTGATCGCGGCGCTGCGTAGCGGTAGTTTTCAGACCGTGCTCGGCGATATCGGCTTCGACGACAAGGGCGATGTCTCGGCGCCGGGATACGTCTTCTACGAATGGAGCCAGGGCTCCTACGACTACACGGATATGTAGCCCGGTATTAGCTGCTGCGGGACAGCGGTAGGCGGTCGACGCCTGGGCTCCCCACCGTGGCGTGCTGCACCGTGCCGTCGGCGATAACCAGCATCGCTGAGGCGGCAGTCGCCCGTGGCACGGTATGGAACTAGGGGAATCGGCGGATCAGTGCGAATGCACTCCCAGTGCTTGCCTGGTGGCGCCGTCGAGAGGCAGATTCGTGGCCAGGGGAAAGAACTTCGACTCGGCCGCTCCAGCCATTCCGGCGCGGAACGGCAGGCTGCGAATGCGATGACCGCAACAAAGTGGGAAGGGCTGACCATGGCTAAACTGGCCCAAGCGCCATGCCAAAGAAAAGACCCAGAGGGCGCGTCCTGCGGGCCTTGAAATCGTTTTGCCGCGGCGTTAGCTCTTGGCGTGCCGCCTGCGGCTACTCGCCTTCTTCCGGCCGAGGCCGATCTTCTTGGCGAACTCCGAGCGTTGCTTGGCATAGTTTGGCGCGACCATCGGATAGTCGACAGGAAGATTCCACTTGGCGCGATAGTCTTCCGGAGACATGCTGTAGTTGGTGCGTAGATGGCGTTTTAGCATTTTCAGCTTCTTGCCATCTTCAAGACAAATAATGTAGTCGGGCGTTATCGAGCGACGCACTGAAACCGCAGGCTTCTGCGGCTGCCCTGTTGCCTCACTGGTGGATGGCTGCACACCATCGAGGGATGTATAAACGGTTTTAATCAGCTCCGGGATTTGATCCGCAGGCAAAGCATTGTGGCTCACATATGAGGACACAATGTTCGAAGTCATCCCCAGAACACTCTCGGGAGATACGTTACTCTTATTATCATGCGTCATTCTTTACATACTCTAGAAATATTGTCTCATATCTAGTATTTACTGCCAGTATGACTATGCCATGTCAATTGTAAAATCTTTCATCTCAGATCAATATATAATAAAATTTAATGGTTCTATTAAAGAAAAGAATAGGAAACAAATTAGAAATAATACTATTTGGAATACAACTTATTTTCTGGACAGAAATAGTCGGTCTTGATCTGGTGCGTGAACCCCACATGTGGTAATCAACCGCCAACCGGAAGCGATCAGACCACAAAATGCGAGATCTGCCGTGGCAAGCGAATCCCGATCGGACGTGATAGCCATTGCTGCCGACCATGCCGGCTATCCTTTGAAAACCGTGCTCGCTGAAGACTTGCGCGCGTCAGGCCTGAATGTGCTCGACCTGGGCACGAACTCGTCGAACTCCGTGGACTACCCAACCTATGGCAAAGTCCTGGTCAAAGCTCTTCTGGAAGGCAAGGCGGCTCGCGGCGTTTTGGTCTGTGGCACGGGCATCGGCATGGACATCACTGCGAATCGTTTCAAAGGTGTACGGGCGGCCAATTGCTATACGGCGGAAGTTGCGCGTCTGGCCCGTCAGCACAACAATGCAAATGTTCTCGTACTGGGGGGCCGCTTCATCGACCAGGAGACGGCAGGGCAATGTTTGCGCGCTTTTCTAGAAACCGATTTCGAAGGCGGCCGGCACCAGCGCCGTGTCGCCATGTTCGACGAAACCTAACCTCCTGCGGAATTGCCTAGATGAGCACATCGTCTTCCACCGCTTGCGAACCTATCTTCAGCATATCCGCTTACTTTGACGCCGATCCGGACCTGTTTGGTGCCATCGAGACCGAGCGCCATCGCCAGCAGGACCAGGTCGAGCTAATTGCTTCGGAGAACATCGTCAGCGAGGCGGTGTTGGCGGCACAGGGCTCGGTCCTGACCAACAAATATGCGGAAGGTTATCCGGGTCGACGCTACTATGGCGGTTGCGAGTTCGTCGATGTGGCCGAGCGCCTGGCAATTGAGCGTGCGACAAAGTTGTTTGATTGCGGCTGGGTCAACGTCCAACCCCATTCCGGCGCCCAGGCGAACCAGACCGTGATGCTGGGTTTGCTGCGGCCCGGTGATACGGTTTTGGGCATGTCGCTCGCGGCAGGCGGCCATCTCAGCCATGGCGCCAAGCCAAACATGTCCGGCAAGTGGCTTAACGCTGTTCAATACGGCGTGCGCGAGGCCGACGGGCGCATCGATATGGACGAGGTGGCGTGCCTAGCCGAAAAGCATCGTCCCGCCCTTATTATTGCAGGGGCGTCGGCTTATTCGCGTGAGATTGATTTTGCGGTTTTTAGGGCCATTGCTGACTCCGTCGACGCCTATCTCCATGTTGACATGGCGCATATCGCTGGCCTGGTCGCGGTCGGCGCTCATCCGAGCCCCTTGCCGCACGCCCATGTAGTTACCAGCACCACGCACAAGACTTTGCGCGGGCCGCGCGGCGGTATGGTCTTGAGCAATAATGCTGCCATCGGCAAGAAAATGGATTCGGCCCTGTTTCCGGGCCTTCAGGGAGGGCCGCTGATGCACGTCATTGCGGCCAAGGCAGTGGCGCTTGGCGAGGCGTTGCAGCCGACCTTCGCTGATTATATTCGTGCCGTGGTGGCCAATGCTCAGGCACTTGCCGGCACTCTGAAGGCGCGCGGCGTTGATATCGTGACCGGCGGCACCGATAACCACATGCTGTTGGTTGACCTCCGCAGAAAGGGCCTGACCGGCAAGGTCGTCGAGGCCGGATTGGAACGCGCCGGGCTCACTTGCAACAAGAATGCCGTGCCCTTCGATCCGCGGAAGCCTTCAGTGACTTCGGGTATCCGCCTCGGCAGCCCGGCGGCCACCAGCCGCGGCTTCGGTGTTGCCGAGTTCCGCCAAGTCGGCGAGTTGATCGGCAATGTTTTGGACGGGCTTGCCAAGAGGGGTCCCGACGGCGATGCCCAGGTCGAGGCGCGCACTCTCGGCGAGGTGCGCGAGCTCTGCCAGCGTTTCCCAATCTACCAGCATAGATAGGGCTCTAGAGTATGCGCTGTCCATTCTGCGGCGACAAAGACACTCAGGTTAAGGATTCGCGCCCGACCGAGGACAATGCGGTCATTCGCCGGCGCCGCTTTTGCCCCTCTTGCGGTTCGCGCTTCACGACCTTCGAGCGGGTGCAGCTGCGCGATCTGACCGTGGTCAAGAAGGATGGTACGCGCACGCCCTTCGACCGCGAGAAGCTGGCGCGCTCGATCGAAATCGCAGTGCGTAAGCGTCCCGTTGAGCCCGAACGCATAGAGCGCCTAGTCAGTGGCATTGTGCGCCGTCTGGAGAGTTCTGGCGAATCCGATATTCCCTCCAACGAGATTGGCGAGATGGTGATGGAGGCTTTGTCCGGTCTCGATCCGGTTGCCTTTGTGCGGTTCGCCTCGGTCTATCGCAATTTCCGCGAGGCCAGGGATTTCGAGGAGTTCGTCGAGCTGCTGCCCCGTGACAAGGAGGACTGAGCATCACAGGCACATGACCGCCGCGCTGACCCTGGCGCGGCGCGGCCTCGGCGCGGTCTGGCCCAATCCCGCCGTCGGCTGCATCCTGGTGCGTGAGCAGCAGGTGGTGGGACGCGGCTGGACCCAGCCTGGTGGCCGGCCGCACGCTGAAACCGAAGCCTTGCGGCGCGCTGGTGAGGCGGCAGTCGGCGCTACGGCCTATGTCACCCTCGAGCCCTGCGCCCATGAGGGGAAGACCCCACCTTGTGCCGACGCCTTGATCGAGGCCCGCATTGGGTGCTGCGTTGTGGCTACGGAGGATCCCGATCGGCGCGTGGGTGGGGCCGGCCTAGCGCGCCTCCGGGATGCCGGCATCCAGGTCATAGAGGGGCTCTGCCGCGAAGAAGCTAGGGACCTAAATGCCGGCTACCTGTTGCGTTGCGAGCAGGGGCGTCCCCTAGTGACCCTGAAGACAGCGACCACGCTCGACGGTCGTATCGCGACGGCGGGCGGCGACAGAGAATGGATAACGGCTGAGTTGGCGCGGGCCCGGGCGCATCTCCTGCGGGCCGAGCATGATGCGGTGATGGTCGGTGCGCGCACCGCCATGTCGGACCGACCGCGCCTGACCTGTCGGCTTCCTGGGCTCGCCGAACGTTCGCCGGTGCGCGTTGTGGCCGACAGCCGGTTGCGCCTGCCGCTCACCGACCCGCTGGTCGCCGAACACGAGGAGGCGCCAACTTGGATCGTGGCCTTGCAAAACGCCGATACGGCGCGCCGCCGCGCCTTTTCAGATTGCGGCGTTGAGGTGATTTCCGTGGCTGCTGACGACGGCGGTGTTTCTGTGGCTGCGACACTACAGGCTCTGGCCGCGCGGGGCATCACGCGGCTGCTGGTTGAAGGTGGCGGACGCCTGACCGCGAGCCTGATCGCCGCCGATTGCGTCGATCGCATCGCCTGGTTCCGGGCCGCCTCGGTGATTGGCGGCGATGGCGTGGCCGCCGTAGCAGGGCTGGGCCTGGATGCGATGGCCGACAAGCCACGTTTCGAGCGCATATCGCTCATGGCTCTTGGCGAGGATGTGCTGGAAACTTACGCTCGTCGGGAATAGTTTCTCGCCATGTTTACGGGATTGATCAGTGATGTGGGCAAGGTGCGCGCTCTCGAGCACTCCGGCGATTTGCGTCTGACCATCGGCACTGCGTTCGACATGGATGCGGTCGCTATCGGCGCTTCCATTGCCTGCTCAGGGGTCTGCTTGACGGTAGTCGACAAGGGCGCGGACTGGTTCGCTGTCGATGTCTCGGCCGAGTCCCTAGCCAAGACCACGCTTGGCGATTGGCAGGAGGGCCGTGCCATCAATCTGGAGCGCTCTTTGACCGTTGGCGACGAAATCGGCGGCCATCTGGTAAGCGGCCACGTGGACGGCGTGATCAAGGTGCTGTCGCGCAAGCCATCGGGAGATTCCGTTGTGTTGGCCTTCGTTTTACCGGAGTGGCTCGCGCCGTATGTGGCGCCCAAGGGCTCGATCGCCCTAGACGGCATCTCGTTGACCGTAAACTGGGTCATGGCCGATTGTTTCGAAGTCAATATCATTTTCTACACCCAGGAGGTGACGACCTTCGGCGCTCTTGCGGTAGGCGACTTGGTCAATGTGGAGATCGACATGCAGGCCCGTTACGCGCGTCGCGCACTGGCACATGCGGGGGTGGCGACATGAACGTGGTGGCTGATTCGACATCGATGGACTCGCCCTTCTCGCGGATCGAGGACCTGATCGACGACGCGCGTAACGGCCGCATGTTCGTTCTAGTTGATGATGAAGGTCGAGAGAACGAGGGCGATCTGATAGTGCCGGCTGAGTTCGCCACGCCAGAAGCGATCAATTTTATGGCTCGCCACGGTCGCGGGCTGGTCTGCTTGGCGCTATCGCCAGACCGCGCAACCAAGCTTGAACTCGAGCCGATGCAGCGGCGCAACGTCAAGCGCTTTGACACCGCGTTCACGGTCTCTATCGAGGCGACCGATGGAGTCTCTACGGGTATCTCCGCCTCTGACCGCGCCCATACCATCCACACCGCCATCGACCCCCGTAGCACCGCTACTGACATTACGACGCCCGGGCACGTCTTTCCCGTCGTGGCGCGCGATGGTGGTGTTTTGGTGCGCGCCGGCCACACTGAAGCGGCAGTCGATGTTGCGCGCCTCGCCGGCCTGGAGCCAGCTGGGGTGATCTGCGAGATCATGAATGACGACGGCTCTATGGCGCGACGCGACGATCTCATCGCCTATTGCCAGAAGCACGGTCTCAAGATCGGCACGATCGCCGACCTCATCGCCTATCGCCGTCGCGTCGACCGCGTTGTCGAGCGGTTGCTGGAGCGGGACTTTGAGAGCCGTTGGGGCGGCAACTTCCGCATGATCGTGTACGTCAATACTGCGGACGGGACCGAACACGCGGCACTGGTCAAGGGCAATCTTGGCGGCGATGCACCGGTGCTCGTGCGCATGCACCGGGTCAATCCGTTGATCGATATCATGGGCGACACCGCGACGGGGCGCGGCGATGAATTGCATCGGGCCATGGAGTTGATCGCCGAAGAAGGTCGTGGCGTCGTTGTAGTCATCCGTGCGGCACGCCCGGATTCGCTGTCGACGCTGCTTGAGGGGCACGAGATTGAGCCCGACGAGAGCGGCGGCGCCCTGCGTGCTTACGGCACCGGGGCGCAAATCCTGCTTGATCTCGGTATTCGCGAGATGGTGCTGCTGAGCAATTCCGAGCGCATAGTGGTCGGCCTCGGGGGCTTCGGTCTCAGCATCGCCGGACGCCGGCCGATCAAAGGCGGAGACTGAGATGGCGGGATTGCCTTTCGCCCCACGCGTGCTACTGGTGGTGGCGCGCTACTACGAAGACATCGCCGCCGAGCTCGAGGCCGGTGCGGTTGCTGCTCTCGAAGCCTCCGGGGCAAGTTGGGAGAGTGTCGCCGTACCCGGCGCGCTGGAGATACCCGGCGCAATTGCCAGCGCCCACCGCCTTGGCGCCTATGACGGCTATGTCGCACTCGGCTGCATCATCCGTGGTGAGACCAGCCACTATGATATTGTCGCCGGCGAGAGCGCACGCGGGTTGACCAGCCTTGCCATTGACCATGGTGCTGCGCTCGGCAATGGTATCTTAACTACCGAAGACTACGACCAGGCCATGAAGCGTGCCGCTGTGTTAGACGGCAACAAGGGCGCTGTAGCGGTTGAGGCATGTCTCGCCCTAATCGATTTGGCACGGCGTTTCGCGAGCGACGCGTGAGTGCTGCGGCTGACAGCGCGCTCGCGGCCCGACGCGGCGCCCGCCTGGCGGCTGTGCAAGCGATGTATCAGATTGATTTGGTCGGTACCGAGGCTGAGACCGTTGTTGCCGAGATGGCCGCGCGCCCATCGCCGACTGGCGCGCTTGATAAGGCTTTTTTGCGACGCCTCGCTGATGGTGCACTTGCGCATGCTGAGGCGCTAGATGCGGCGATCTCCGAGACTTTGCGCGAAGGCTGGTCACTTGCACGTCTGTCGCTCACCATGCGGGGAATTTTGCGCGTCGCGACCTACGAGATTCGAGATTGCCTCGATGTGCCACCGCGTGTTGCGGTCAGCGAATATGTTGCCATCGCGCACAGCTTTTTCGACGAGGACGAGGCGGGCTTCGTTAATGGCGCGCTGGAGACCTTGGCGCGGCGTCTGCGGGCGGTGGAATGGGCTGATGGCCAACAGGGCAAGTGAGTTCGCGCTGATCGAAACGCTCTTCCGCCCTCTGTCCGAGGGCTTTCCCGGCGCACTGGGACTTAAGGACGATGCGGCGTTATTATCGGCCGACGAAGAGCTGGCGGTGACCCAGGATGGCCTCGTCGCCGGGGTGCATTTTCCCCTGGACGAGACGCCAGAAGCGATCGCCGCCAAGGCACTGCGCGTAAACCTCAGCGACCTTGCCGCGATGGGCGCTGCGCCGCTAGCCTATCTGCTTACCCTAGCGCTACCGGACGAGATTGACGGGACTTGGCTGCGCCGCTTCTGTGCCAGCCTCGGCGAGGAGCAGGGGCGCTGGGGTATCATGCTTGCCGGTGGCGATACGGTCTCGACGCCCGGCCCACTGATGCTTTCTATCACTGCATTAGGCACAGTACCTGTTGGTGCCGCATTGCGTCGATCGGGTGCGCGGCCGGGGGATTCAGTCTATGTCTCGGGCACTATCGGCGATGGTGTTCTGGGCCTCGCGGTCCTGAGGGGAGAGTTGTCCGCTGCCGGGTGCGGGTCGCTCGTCGAGCGCCTGCGCCTACCGACACCTCGCGTGGCGCTCGGCCGCGCCCTCATCGGCGTGGCAAGCGCTTGCGCTGATATCTCTGACGGGCTCGTCGCCGATACCGGCCATATTGCTGAGGCCTCGGGTGTCGCCATCGCGATAGATGCCGCAGCGGTGCCCCTGTCGGATGCTGCCAAGGCGGTTGTGGCGGAGGAACCTGCCTGGTTTCCTCGCATGCTAACAGGTGGCGATGACTACGAGCTGGTGTTTACTGCAGGTGAAGCCGTCGCAGAGGGAATACCAATAGGTAGCGTCGAACCAGGGCGGGGTGTCACAGTCCTGGCCGCCGACGGCACTCCCATGACTTTCGACGATTGCGGCTACCGTCACTTCTGATCGTTCGGCAGGGTCAGCGAGCGAAAGATGTTCTCGACAGCCTCGCGGTGGGCGTCAAAATAAACTGCGTCGGTGCCGATATAGAGCAGCAGGTGCAGGATTTTTTCTGCATCAATGGCGCCGCAGGCTAGGCCACGATAGGCAAGACCGTCGCTAGAAAAAAAAGTGATATCGAAGCGAAAGCCCGAGAGGCTGCCAAAGGCGGCCGGGCGCAGATTGCTGAAATCGGCATCGTTGGTCCCGACCTGGGCCAGACTGGCGAGCACGAAGTCGGCGACATCACTGGCGCGCATGCTCGTACGGTAGCGCGGCACGCCGTCATCGGGCCGTGGGCTGCTGTTGTCGAATAGCGCGTCACCGTCCTTGATGGTCGCGTAAAGCCGCAAGTTTTGCAGCGGGAGGCCGTCGACTGTCCACTGTTCCATGGGCGCCAGGGGAAAGCGGCTCCAGGCGATGGGGGTGGTTACCTCGTAGGCGCCATTGATCGACTGCGTGCCTGGCTCCACCAAGGTTACCTGCTCGCAGGATGCGGCGAGTAACAGCGCCGCGGCGAAAACGAGCCTCATTTGAGTTCCTTGATATAGGCACGGATCATCGCCGTGTCCTTGGCTTGCGGAGCGGTTACGAGATAGCGGGTAAAGGCGCGCAGGGCCTCGCTATCGCGGCCGAGCGACCACAAGGTAAGCCCAAGCCCGCGATGGGCTACGGCTGGTGCCTCTGGGCTCACCACAGCCATACGATAGGCGGCCAAGGCCTTCTTAGTTTCGCCGCTGCGGCGGAACATCTCGCCGCGCCAGTAACTCGCCACGCCGTTATCGCCGAGGCGTTGCAGCACCACGTCCAGCGCGCCGTAGCGACCCTTGCCAATTTCCGCAGCGATCCACTCGTTGCGATGGCGTGCGACGGCTGCGTCAAAGCGCCCGGCGAAGCGCTCGCCACCCCGCATGTCGGCGAGCGCCGCAAGATTGGTTAGGCGCTCGTCGCTGGCCGGATGGGTTGAAAGCAGCACGGGCGGCGCTTGGTCTTCATCCATAGCGTCCTGCTCGGCCAGTGCATTGCGCCAGACGGCGGCAGCAGCCTCGGCATCGTAGCTGGCCGCGACGAGGCGTTCGAAGCCAAGGCTATCGGCCTCGCGCTCCTGCTCCCGCGAGTAACTAAGCAAGGCGAGCTGAGTGGCAAGCTGCACGAGATTGCCGGCGCCACCATAGCCCCCGACTGCTGCGGCGATCGAAAGGAATGTTACCGCTGATGTGGCCGCGCGCGTCGAGCGCCAGCGCTCAAGCGTGTGGCGGCGCTGATAGTGGGCGACCTCGTGGCCGAGCACGGCAGCGAGCTGGGCCTCGTTCTCGACGCGCAGTAGCAGGCCTGTCCAGACCGTCATAAAGCCGTTCGGTGCCATTGAGGCGTTGAAGCCTGCGCGCTCGACAACATAAACGCGGATGTCGCCGCAATAGTCGCTGGCGACGCGGCAGGCCACCTCTCTCACATAGGCTTGCAAGGTTTCATCTGCGACCAGAGCACCCGAGGTCAGGAGGGCACTCTCGGCTTGCTCCATCTCAGCCCATATGCCGCGCTCGTCGTGCTCCGCCACCACCTGGTCGGTGTCGCCGGGTGCGATGTCAGGCAATGACTGGGCGCAGGCGCTAGTGATCAGAAGCGTGCAGGCCGTCGCCAGAGTTCTCACAATGGCAGCCCATCGAGCAGCCGCCGTGTGGTCTCGCGCGCGCCCTTTTCCTGGCGCGGGTCGCCGACGCTGCTGTTGAGACTGTTGAACCAGATGATACGGCCGTCATTGAGGTCGACCAGGGAGATGAAACCGAATTGCTGACCACCCTGCACTACAGCGCCGAGCGCGGCGCCGATCACCATCAGGGCAACGCGCCCAGAACTGGAAAAGCTGTCGCGAAAAGTGAGGAAGAGGGCGTAGTCGGCCTCGTAATCCTCGCGCAAAACAGCGATGCCAGGGCCGAGGGTATAATCAAGCACCGGCTTGGTCGGCAACGCCAGGCTTGGCAGCTGACCGTGGAAGAGAATGGCCGAGCCGACGGCATCGTGCAGCTTGACCAATTGCTGATGCTCGGGGTGGTGACGCAGCAAGCTGTTCTGTGGCGGCGCGTAGGCGAGGACGTTGGCGGCGTGCTTCGCAAAATGCTCGCCAAGAGCTGTGGCGATGTTCTGGCGTGCTGTCTCGGTCCATTCCGCATTAGGCTCGAGCAACCCGGCGACGGTAATTTCGTACAGCGCAATATTGGTTGGCATTACCAGAACGGAAACCGTCTCCGCCGACCGTGCGAACTCAAGCTCTGGTAGCAGCGGATCCGTGCGCACGCAAGCCGCTAGCATCAGCAACAGAAAACCCAGCGATGTACCTGCTCTCATCATCTCCTGCTCATAGCACCCCAAGCGAGGTTCGTGCTACCTACCGGATATGAGGGGGGCAAGCCATTGTCTTTGGTGTACTGTTGGGCGCTCTGACCGCGTTCACCTGGGGTCGGCTGCGACAAGCCGTAGTGGCGGTGCTGGCGCCGATGCTGGTGGCGACCATGCTTCTCTCGGATATGATCAACAATGCCGCCATAACGCTGGTCATGGCGCCGATCGCCGTTGGCATTACCGAGACCCTGGGGGTCGGTCGCGATGCTTTTCTGATGGCGGTAGCAATGGGGGCAACGTGTTCTTTTTGACACCCATCGGCCGGCAGTCGAACACGTTGGTGATGGGGCCGGGCAGCTACCGCTTCGGTGACCATTGGCGTGTGGGTCTGCCGCTGGAAGTGGCGGTCGTGCTCGTTGGCGTGCCGATGATCGTGCTCGTACCGCCGATATGATTACCACATCATATAGGCGAGCTGGTCCATATTCAGGTAGAAGACGAGCCCGGATACCGCGAGGATGATGATACAAGCGTTCATGTCAAACCTTTCTGCGACGAACCTAACCTCGCGCTTCTGGACGGCACAGTGACGGGGATCACGGATACGGCATTGATCGGCATCGACTGGGGCACCACTGCCCTGCGTGCCTATCGCTTCGGCGGCGACGGCGCCGTCGTCGATCGCCGCGCCAGTGCGCACGGAATCTTGGCGGTCGCCGGGGGTGGCTTTGATGCGGTGTTTGAAGAAACAGTTGCGGGCTGGCCCGACTGCCCGGTGGTGATCTCCGGTATGATCACGAGCCGCCAGGGCTGGTTGGAGCTACCCTATCTGATGTGCCCGGCCCCGGTGGGCACTTTGGCGGATGCCCTGCACCGGCACCGATGCGAAAGCGGTCGCACCGTGCACTTCGTGACCGGCCTTAAGGTGCGCGACACCGCGGGTGTACCAGACGTGATGCGTGGTGAGGAAACGCAGATCCTCGGCGCTATCACGGTGGGCGCTACGGAGCCGCGCCTTCTGGTGCTGCCAGGTACCCATAGCAAGTGGGTCCTGGTCAAAGGTGACGAGGTATCCGGGTTCTCTACTTTCATGACCGGCGAAGTCTTTGCCGTGCTCAAGGAGCACTCGATACTCGGGCGCATGACGACCGGCGAGACGAGAGATCAAGCGGCCTGGCGGCGCGGTGTCGCGTACGGGCTCGACGAGAGCAGTGATCATGGAGGACTGTTGCGGCGTCTGTTCAGCGCCCGCAGTCTGGCGCTTTTCGATGAGCTGCCGCGGGCCGGCGTTGCGTCATACCTGTCCGGGTTGCTGCTGGGGGCGGAGGTGCGCGAGGCACGGCATTTCTTTGGCGCGCGCGTGAGTGGGGGGTCCGTGCTGTTGCTCGGTAGTGCCGCACTCTGCGATCTCTACGCCGAGGCGCTGGCGTTTGCCGGGTTATCGGCCGAGCGTGGACCCGACGATGCGGCAGCGCGGGGCCATTGGCGAATCGCCGCCGCTGCGGATTTGCTGACATGATGGATTTGGGCGCATTGCCGTTGGTCGCTATTTTGCGTGGTGTCGAGCCGGGGGAGGTGGTGGCGATCGGCGAGGCGCTAGTCGCGGAGGGTTTTCGTATCGTCGAGGTGCCGTTGAACTCGCCGCAACCGCTCGATAGCATCGCGAGACTGGTCAAAAATTTGGGCAATGACGTGCTCATCGGCGCCGGCACTGTGCGCGATCCGGACGACATCGCGCGCATCGCCAATGCCGGCGGGCGTCTCATCGTTATGCCCCACAGTGATGCGCGTGTGATTGCGGAGGCCAAGCGGCAGCATCTCTTCTGCCTGCCAGGGGTGGCGACGCCTACGGAGGCCTTTGCGGCACTCGCCTCCGGCGCCGACGGGCTTAAAATGTTTCCGGCCGAGGCGCTGCCGCCACTCACGCTTAAGGCCTGGCGCGCGGTGCTGCCGAAAGACTTGCCGTTGTTGCCGGTTGGCGGTATCGCGCCTAACACCATGGCCCCTTATGTCAGCGCAGGTGCTGCCGGATTCGGGCTTGGCTCGGCGCTGTACAAGCCAGGCATGACAGCGGGCGACGTGATGACGAGCGCTCGCGCTTTCGCCGACGCCTGGGCTGCGCTCAGTCGCTAAGCCGTCTGCAGATGGCGGCAAAGACGGCGTCGAACATAGCTGGTGTCAGGCGGCCGGTGTTCGTGTTGTAGCGTGAGCAATGATAGCTGTTGAAGAGCCGCAACCCTTCTCCCAGCGTGTGCTCGCCGCCGTGGCTGAAAGGATGGTCCCTCCGCTTTTTATCTCGTGTCGCTAGCACCGCATCATGGGCGATGTGTCCGAGTGCGAGCAGTATCCGCAAGCGTGGCATGGCGTTGATTTCCTGGCGCAGAAAATCGCGGCAGGCCTTGATCTCAGCCTTGATGGGCTTGTTGTCGGGCGGCACGCAGCGCACCGCATTGGTGATGCGGCAGTTGCACATAACGAGCCCGTCGTCTGGTCGGGCGTCGTAGACACCCTCGGCAAAGCCGTGCGCCAGCAGGGTCGGGTAGAGCAGGTCGCCCGCAGCGTCACCAGTGAAAGGACGCCCGGTGCGATTGGCCCCGCGCAGTCCTGGTGCTAGCCCGACCACGAGCAGTGCCGAGTCCACGGCGCCAAACGATGCCACCGGCGCATTGAGAGAATCCGGCAGGTGCCGGCGGTTGTCCGCGCGAAAAGTCACCAGCCGCGGACAGAGCGCGCAGTCCGGGCTTGGCTGTGTCATGGCGCTCATACCAGGGCTTGGCGATAAAGACCCATTGGATAGATCGAGACGGCTTCTCGAGCAGGAGCAGTGCACAGGGTGATGCGGGGACACCTTTCAAGCGTCGTGATGTATCCGGAAAGCCGACTCGGGTCACTGCGGGTCACTTTACGTGGGGTGATACGATGGCGCGTACGACTCTTAGCCCGCGGTGAAAATCGTGCGGTTAAGTGGGTCTTTATCATCGGCCCTTGATATCAAACCGGCGTAGTGTCGATCTCGTCGCCGGTGAGGTCAATATCGCCGTCATCCAGCGGCTCACCCACACCCTCTTCGTTGATGGTCCGATCGCCTTCGCTTTGTGGCTCACGCGACGGGCGCTGCTGCGAGTCGCGGCTGATCAAGTCGGCCAGATCCTTGAGCTCGACGAAGCGGTCAGCCTGGCGGCGTAGCTCGTCGGCGACCATAGGTGGTTGCGAGCGGATGGTCGAGATCACCGAGGCTCGGAGCCCCTTGCGCTGGATGGCTTCGATCAGGCGGCGGAAATCGCCGTCGCCGGAGAACAACACCACATGATCTAGATGTGGCGCCATTTCCATCACGTCGATGGCAAGCTCGATATCCATATTGCCTTTGATCTTGCGTCTGCCCTGGGCGTCAGTGAACTCCTTGGTTGGTTTGGTGACCATGGTGTAGCCGTTGTAATCAAGCCAATCGACTAGCGGCCGAATCGGCGAGTATTCCTGGTCGTCGAGTAGCGCCGTGTAATAGAACGCGCGTACCAATTGGCCTTGTTTTTGGAACAACTCCAGCAATCGCTTGTAATCGATATCGAAACCGAGCAAGCGGGCCGCGTTATACAGATTGGCGCCGTCGATAAAGAGGGCTATGCGTTCGTCGGGGTAAAAATGCATGAATCTTAATCCTAAAAAAATAACGTGCCGGTCAACGCTCCTCTGCCGCCGGCATCCGCCATGATGACGTTGAACAAGCGACCCATAGCGCGTGTTGGGTCGCGTGTGCAACAGATAAGGTCTTAATCGCAATGGGCAAGGGGCCAGCGAGGTGAATGCTATAATCGCGATTGGGTCGAATCTCCCGGCCGCCGATGGCACACCGCCACTTGCGGTTTGCCGCCGCGCGCTGGCGGCGATTGCGGCTGCTGTTGGCCCCGTACTGTCACATTCCGCCTGGTACCTCTCCGAGCCTATGCCGGCGTCGTCGCAGCCCTGGTTCGTCAACGGCGTTGCGGTGGTGCGCACGGAGTTGGCACCGGCAGCGCACTTGGCGGTGTTGCACGACATCGAGCAGGTGGCCGGTCGCCGCCGCCGCGGGCGCTGGGAAGCCCGCGTGCTTGACCTTGATTTGCTGGCCTGTGACGACCAGCTATGGGACGAGGATAAAGGTGGTGTTGTGCTGCCTCACCCTAGGCTTAGCGACCGGGCTTTTGTGCTGCTACCGCTGGCAGACGTGGCGCCGGATTGGCGCCATCCGGGTGACGGCCGCACGGTGACCGATATGTTGGCAGCACTGCCGTCCGGCCAACGCATTGCAAGGGTGCCTTGAGACGTGTTGATTCTGATCATGTTCGTCCCTAGTATCCGCCGGCTGGGCCAAACCGCATTTTTGTCATAGAAAATTAGCCGAGGAGCTGTCCATATGGCGCGCGTAACCGTCGAGGATTGCGTTACGAAGATTCCTAACCGTTTTGAACTTGTCATGCTTGCCTCACAAAGAGCGCGTGACATCGCCGCTGGTGGCGAGTTGACGGTCGATCGTGACAACGACAAGGATGCGGTGGTCGCTTTGCGCGAGATCGCTGACGAGAAGATGACCCAGAACGATCTGACAGAATCCCTGCTGCTCGGCCTCCAACGTCATGCCGAGAACGATGAGCTGGAAGAAGAGGTGATGGAGACCGGAGAGGGTGGCGATCTGCTCGGCGAAATCGAGGCGCGCGGTGGCAAGGTTGCTGGTATGCAGGTATTTGATGTTGGCCTCGGCGACGCTGCTGAAGGCAAGACGCCGACCAATCTTAGCAAGCTGTTTGGAGGCGGCGGCAGCGAGTGATCGGCGGGGCAGGGCAAAGGGGAGCCCGCGCGGCGACCGGCACGTAGTGTCGATGGCGGAAGCGGGGCAGCCATGATCCGCCAATACGAGCTTGTTGAGCGCGTGAGCAGCTACGACCCCGATGCTTCCGAAGCGTCTCTCAACCGCGCCTATGTCTTCTCCATGTCTCGGCACGGCTCGCAAACCCGGGCCTCAGGCGACCCCTATTTCTCCCATCCCGTCGAAGTGGCCGGCATTCTCACTGACCTCAAGCTTGACAGCGCTTCGATCATCACTGCGCTGCTGCACGACACCGTCGAGGACGGCGTCGCCAGCCAGGAAGAAGTTGAGGAGATGTTCGGTGACGAGATTGGCCGTCTGGTCGACGGTGTCACCAAGCTTGGCAAGATAGAGCTGCAGTCCCATAGCGAGCGCCAGGCGGAAAACTTTCGTAAGTTTCTGCTGGCGATGTCAGAAGATATACGCGTACTACTGATTAAGTTGGCCGATCGTCTACATAACATGCGCACACTACATTTTATTCCTAAGTCGAAAAAACGCCTGCGCATCGCTGTCGAGACAATGGACATCTATGTGCCCCTTGCCGAGCGTATCGGTATGCGGCGCATGAAGGATGAACTTGAGGATCTGGCATGTCGCGAGATCTATCCAGAGGCGCAACCTGTCGCGAGATCTATTGATTCTCTGACCCGGCGGCTGGATTTCCTACGTGATACTGAAGGCGAGACGATAGACCTTATTATCGGTGAACTCGAGAACACGCTCGCCGACGCTGGGGTTGAGGCCGAAGTCGATGGTCGCGAGAAGCGCCCTTATTCGATTTGGCGCAAGATGCAACGCAAGCATGTGCCGTTTGAGCAGGTGGCAGACGTTTTTGCCTTTCGCGTGGTGCTACACAGCATCGACGACTGTTACTGTGCGCTCGGCGCCGTGCACCGAGCCTATTCAATGGTCCCGGGCCGGTTCAAGGACTATATCTCGACGCCCAAGCAGAATGGTTATCAATCGATCCATACGGCTGTGATCGGCCCGCACAAGCAGCGCGTCGAAGTGCAGATCCGCACCGTTGAAATGCACGAGATCGCCGAATACGGTGTCGCTGCCCATTGGATATACAAGCATGGCAGCGACGATTCCGGCCAACGCGAGGGGCGGCAATATCGCTGGATTCGGCATCTGTTGGAGATCCTCGACCATGCTGGCGGGGCCGAGGAATTCCTCGAGCACACCAAGCTCGAGATGTTTAGCGACCAAGTGTTCTGCTTCTCACCAAAGGGTGATCTCATCAGCCTACCTGCCGGTGCAACACCGGTGGACTTCGCGTACGCCGTGCATTCTGATATCGGCGATACCTGCGTCGGTGCCAAGATCAACGGCCGCATGGCGCCGCTGCGCACGGAGCTGCACAATGGCGATCAGGTTGAGGTACTGCGCTCGAGCGTGCCGGCGCCAGACCCGAACTGGGAGAACTTTGTCGTGACTGGCAAGGCGCGGGCGCGCATCCGCCGCTTCGTTCGCCAGCGCGCTAACGATGAATATGCCAGCCTCGGCCGCTCGATCCTGGAAAAGACCTTCGCCGCGCATGAGCGCCCCTTTGCCGACCACATGTTGCGCCCGGTGCTGGCCAAGTTTGGTGGGAAAAAGCCACTCGACCTGATGGTCCGGGTTGGACGCGGCGTGATCAACGCCGAGGCCGCGCTCAATGCCGTCTATCCCGATCTCACGGATGGCGGTAAGGTCGTACCGATGTCGCGTCCGTTGGGTGAGGGCGAGGAGAAAAAGCGCGGCGGCGCGGTGCCGATCCGCGGTCTCACGCCGGGCATGGCCGTGCACGTGGCAGAATGCTGCTATCCTTTGCCCGGAGAGCGCATCGTCGGTCTCGTCACTGAGGGCAAAGGTGTGACGATCCACACCATCGATTGCGAGGTGTTGGAAAGCTTTTCTAACGTGCCGGAGCGCTGGCTCGATGTCTCCTGGAGCACGGACGGCGATGACGCCTACGCTCATACCGGACGCATGGTGACGGTGATCAACAACGTGCCGGGGAGCCTCAATGCGCTCACCGAGGCAATCGCGCAGACCGGCGGCAACATCACCAATCTGCGCATTAGCCGCCGGGCGCCGGATTTCTTCGAACTGGTTGTTGATGTCGAGGTCGAGGACGTGCGCCATCTCACCAGCATCATGGCGGCATTGCGCGCCAATCCAGCGATCTATCAGGTCGAGCGCGCCCATGGCTGAGCCATGCTAGGGCGCCGCGAGCGGCGTCTGCTACGGGACCGGGCGCGCGATGTCGTGTGGCCGCGCATCGGCTGGCGCCGGGCCGCGAGTTACTTTTCGCACCGTATCCGCCGCCTGCCGGGAAGCCCCTACAGCATCGCCGCGGGCTTCGCCTGCGGTGCGGCAGTGTCCTTCACTCCATTCCTCGGCTTTCACTTTGTCCTGGCGGCGCTGGCGTCGTGGATGATCGGTGCCAGTATTCTTGCCGCCGCCATCGGTACCGTGGTCGGCAATCCTTGGACCTTTCCCTTCATCTGGTTCATGGCCTACCGCCTCGGTTGTTTCATCCTGGGCATCGATACTGGCGAGACGCTGCCGCAGGGACTGCCGATGGAGTATGAAGGGCTATCGATGAAGTATATTTTTGACAACCCTGAGGCCGTTCTTCTACCCACCACTGTCGGCGGCGTGCCGCTTGGCGTGGTTGCCTGGGGAACCTCGTTCTGGCTTGTGCGCCGCGCTGTGGCACGCTATCAGCGCATTCGAAAAGCGAGCATTCGCCGCAAGATCGAGAGGCAGCAACGCAAAATGAACGCCGCCGTTAAACATGAGGAGCAAGCGGGGAAAGAAAGCGGGCAATGATCGGCAAGCCTCGTCTTGGTGTCAATATTGACCACGTGGCGACCATCCGCAACGCTCGTGGTGGCGCCCGTCCCGACCCACTGCGTGCGGCGCGCATGGCCGCCGAGGCCGGTGCCGACGGCATCACCGCCCATCTACGCGAAGATCGCCGCCATATCTCCGACAATGATATCCGTCGTATCAAGGCGGAGGTCGATCAGCCATTGAATCTGGAGATGGCGGCGACCGAGGAGATGCTCGCGATCGCGCTGGCAACGCGTCCGGACCAGGTCTGCTTGGTGCCCGAGAAACGCGCCGAGTTGACCACCGAGGGTGGGCTCGATGTGGCGGCGAACGATACGGTATTGGAGGATTACATTGCCAGGCTCGGCGACGCCGGTATTCGTGTCTCGCTTTTCATCGATCCCGAACGGGTGCAGATCGCTGTCGCCGAAAAACTCGGCGCCGATGTCGTAGAGCTCCATACCGGCAGTTATTGCGATGCGCCAGATGCCGCGCGCGAAGGTGAGTTGGCGCGCCTTGCCGCCGCGGCGACCGAGGCCGCCGGTCTGGGCCTGCAGGTTCATGCCGGACATGGCCTGAGCTATAGCACGGTAGGGCCGGTGGCGGCACTGGTGGAAGTGAGCGAGTTGAATATCGGCCATTTTCTCATCGGCGAGGCTATTTTCAGTGGTTTGGAAAGCGCCATCCGCCGTATGCGCGCGCTGATGGACACCGCCCGCGCCGAAGCTAGCGGTCAGCGCAGCGCATGATCCGTTCATGACCATCATCGGCATCGGCCACGACGTCTGCGACGCAACCCGCATCGTGGCCACCTTGGAGCGATTCGGGGAGCGCTTCACCCATCGTGTTTTCACGCCACTCGAGCGCGAGAAGTGCGAGCGTCGCCTGCGTCGTGCTGATTCCTACGCCCGGCGCTTCGCCGCCAAGGAAGCTTGCTCGAAAGCGCTCGGTACGGGCTTTCGCCATGGCGTCTATTGGCGCGACATCGGCGTCATTAATTTACCCGGTGGCAAGCCGACCCTGAAACTGACTGGCGGCGCGCTCGTGCGCCTACAGTCTCTGGTCCCGGACGGCCTAGAGCCGAAGATCGATGTTACTCTCACCGACGATCGGGATTTGGCTCATGCCTTCGTTCTGATCTCTACTGTGCAAGCGGAATAGGACGGATGGCAAAGGAAGAGAAACGGCGCAGCGCCTTTTGGGAGAGCTTCAAGACGGTCATCTATGCGGTGCTGATCGCGCTGGTCGTACGCACCTTCGCCTATGAGCCGTTTCATATTCCCTCGGGCTCGATGAAACCGACCTTGCTGATTGGCGACTATCTGTTCGTCTCCAAGTTCTCCTACGGCTACAGCAAATACTCGTTCTTCTACCCCCTGCCGGGCCTTAAAGGACGTATCTGGAACGGCGCACCTAAGCGCGGCGACATCATCGTCTTCAAGCTGCCGCGCGACAATTCCACCGACTACATCAAACGTCTGGTGGGGCTGCCGGGCGACCGCATTCAGGTGCAGGGTGGCATTCTATTAATCAACGATGAGCCGGTGCCGCGCCAGCGCATCGAGGATTTTGAACTCGTGGGCCGCGGCGGCTATTCGCGCAAGGTACAGCAATATATCGAAACCCTGCCGAACGACGTCAGCTATCGCGTGCTCGACAGCGATCCCTTCGGTGCCCTCGACAATACCGATGTCTATGTGGTGCCCGATCAGCATTACTTTTTCATGGGCGACAATCGGGATCATTCGTCGGACAGCCGTGTACTAAACAATGTCGGCTATGTGCCGGTCGAAAACCTGCTCGGCCAGGCTGAGATCCTGTTCTTTTCCACCGACGGCACGGCGCATTTTTGGGAAGTGTGGAGGTGGCCTTTTGCGATCCGCTTCTCACGCTTTTTCACCACCCTTTGAGCACCGCCGACGCCCTCGGCGTTTCCTTTACCGACCCCGCCTTGTTGCGCGAGGTTCTGACCCATCGCAGTCTTGTCGGGCAGACCAACAACCAACGGCTGGAATTTCTCGGCGACCGTGTGCTCGGTCTGATCGTTGCCGAGCGCCTGATGACACGATTCCCGCATGAGGACGAGGGCGACCTGGCGCCACGCCTTGCTGAACTCGTGAGTGCCGACAGCCTGACCGTGGTGTCGCGGACCATCGATCTCGGGCGGCATATGGATATGGCGCCGAGTGAGGCTGTGAGCGGTGGGCGCGAGAACGACGCCAATCTCGCCGATGCTTGTGAGGCGCTGATCGGTGCACTGTACCTCGACGGTGGCCTGGCCGCTGCTGCGGCCTTCGTTGAGTGCCATTGGCGGCCCCTGATCGAGGCCCAGATATTACCGCCCAAGGATGCCAAGACGGCATTGCAGGAATGGAGCCAGGCGCGCGGGTTGGGTCTGCCGCGCTACCGTCTGGTCTCCAGCGAAGGCCCCGACCACAAGCCCACCTTTCGTATGACCGCGGCCGTAGAGGGCCGGGGTGAGGGTGAAGGGGAGGCGCTCAGCAAACGGGAGGCCGAGCGCCGCGCTGCCGAGACGCTCCTTGCACGACTGGCGGGCGAGGATGGCTGAGCGGTCTTGTGGCTTCGTCGCCGTTCTCGGTGCGTCCAACGTCGGTAAGTCAACACTGGTCAACCGTTTGGTCGGCACTAAGGTCTCTATCGTAACGCCCAAGGTGCAGACGACCCGCAGCCGGGTGATCGGCATAGCACTTGTGGGCGACGCGCAGATTATCTTCATCGATACGCCCGGCATCTTTGTGCCAAAAAAGCGTCTGGAGCGGGCCATGGTCTCGGCGGCTTGGTCAGGCGCGCGCGATGCCGATATCGTACTCGTGCTGATCGATGCCAAGCACGGGCTCGACAAGCATAGTCGGCTCATCGTCGAGCATTTGTGTAAGGACGGTCGTCAGGCGCTCCTAGCCATCAACAAGATCGACACCGTCGAGCGGAATTCGCTGCTGAGAGTGGCGGCGGAATTCGATGCTGAGAAGCTTGCTGACGGTAGCGACATGTTTGCTGCTATATTCATGATCTCGGCCCTGACCGGCGATGGCGTTGATGATCTGCAAGAGGCCTTGGGCGGGCGCATGCGGGCCGGCCCCTGGCATTATCCCGCTGACCAGGCCGCCGACATGCCCATGCGCCTACTCGCCGCTGAGATTACACGCGAAAAGGTTTTTCTCCAATTACAGCAAGAGCTACCTTACGCGATCGCCGTGGAGACCGAGGCCTGGCGTGAGCGTGACGATGGCAGCGTACGAGTTGACCAGGTTCTCTACGTGCGCCGTGACAGCCAGAAGAGCATCGTGCTCGGCAAGGACGGGCGCCGGGTCAAGGCCATCGGCAGCGCGGCCAGGCACGAGCTTCAGGAAATGCTCGGTCGCTCCGCGCATCTCTTTATCCATGTCAAGGTCCGCGATGATTGGCAGGACAACCCTGAGCGCTACCGCGATATAGGCCTTAATTTTGACGTCTAAAGGATGTCTGTGGCAACAAGATCTTGGATTCTGGCATCATCGTAATCGAGCCATTCGCTGAGGATATCGGCGTTGTGCTGGCCGGGGCTAGGCACTGGGTGATAGAGGGCGGACGGGGTCTCTGATAACTTAGCGACGAATCCTTGCAGCGGCACTTTTTCGCCGTGGGCGTGCTCGACATCGATGATCTGGCCGCGGTGACGAAGTTGGGGATTAGCGAGCACATCGGCAATGGTGTTAACAGGCCCGCATGGTACACTCGCCACCTCCATGGCGGCGATGATCTCGTCGGCGCTGCGTGCGGCCACCCATTCACTGACGACCGCTTCCAGCGCCTCGGCATTCTCGCGCCGCCGGGTATTGTCGGCATAGGCGGGGTTTTCCAGTAGGTCCTCGCGGCCGATGGCGCGGCAAAAGCGGCCAAAGCGTGGATCGCCTCCGGCCATGATATGAACGTATTTTCCATCCGCAGTCAGAAAGCTGTTCGACGGCGCGCCGTAACGGTCGCGATTGCCCATACGGGTCGCAGCTTTGCCGAATATCGCTTGCTCCGGAATCACGGTCATCAACAAAGACAGGGCGCTGTCCATCAGGGCAACATCGACAAGTTGGCCGCGGCCACTTTGGTGGCGCCCCTGCACTGCAGCGAGGATGCCGACCACCGCGTGCAAGCCGGTCGAATGATCCACGACCGTGGTGCCCGCCAAGGTCGGCGGGCCATCCGGGTCGCCTGTCAGTTCCATGATGCCGCTGCCAGCCTGGGCGACGGCATCGAAGCAGGGCCGCTGTGCATGAGGGCCGTCTTGGCCGTGGCCCGAGATGCGGGCCATGATCAGGCGCGGATTGATGCCGCTCAGGGTCTCCCAGTCGCAACCCATGGCCTCCATCACGCCGGGGCGGAAATTCTCCACGAGAATATCCGCTTCGCTGACCAACTCGCGCAGGATCGCTTGTCCCTGCTCGCTACGCAAATTGAGCGTCAACGAACGCTTGTTGCGGTTGTAGGTGATGACAAACAGGCTGTCGCCGTCGACCAATGGCGGTAGCGAGCGGATATCCTCGCCGGTTTTCGGCTTCTCGACCTTGACCACCTGGGCACCCATGTCGCCGAGCATCATGGCGCAGAAGGGCCCGGCCACGAACCGCGACAAGTCGAGGACTTTTAGGTCTGCAAGGGGGCCGCTCATCTCGCCTCTGAGGATTGCTCTTACGGCCGCGATCATACGCAGAAATCGCAGCCGAGACGAGACGGGACTTGGTATTCCAACCGTGCCCTGCCAATCTGCGACCGAACAGATAAGGGAGAGCGCAAGTGACAACAGATTTGCTCGAAAGCGTACAGGACCGCGTGGCGACCCTGACTATGAATCGTCCTGATCGGCGCAATGCAATGTCGAGGGATATGTTGGAGGCCCTACTGGAGAGCTTGGTCCGGATCGGCGCCGATGGTGACGTGGGGGCGGTGATCCTGACCGGTGCAGGCGGTGCCTTTTGTGCCGGTGGCGACGTCAAGGCGATGGCCGAGGGCAAGGAGTTCGCCGAGGAAGGGCTCGAAGCCAAGGCCCGCGGCCTGCGCAGGGTGATGGAGGTCTCGCGCCTACTCCACGAGATGCCGAAGCCTGCCATTGCCTTGGTGCCCGGGGCGGCTGCCGGCGCAGGTCTGTCGCTGTGCCTCGCTTGCGACATGCGTATCGCCAGCGAGTCAGCGAAGTTCACTACCGCCTTCGCTCGCGTCGGCTATTCGGGTGATTTCGGCGGTAGCTATTATCTAACCTCACTGGTTGGCACTGCGAAGGCGCGCGAACTCTACTACATGGCCGATCTCGTGGATGCGCAGACCGCGCTCTCGCTCGGTATGGTCAACCGCGTGGTCACCGATGATGAGCTGGAAGCGGTGGGCAACGAGGTGGCCGAGCGTATCGCTGCCGGGCCGTCGATTGCGCTCGGCTACATGAAGCGCAATCTCAACGCCGCCGAGCATGTGGCGCTCGGTGAATTGCTCGATCTGGAGGCTTTGCACCACAGCCGCTGTGGCATGACTGAGGACCACAAGGAGGCCACCAAGGCTTTTGTCGAAAAGCGCCAGCCGGTCTTCCACGGGCGTTAAGCGCTGGAGTGGCATGACCATGGGGTCGTGATTTCGGCCCGCCGTCACGGTGAGGCGGCGTTAGTGCTGCATGTTCTGACCGAGCATCACGGTCGTCATGCCGGCCTGGTGCTGGGTGGGGCGGGGCGGCGCAAGCGCGGTACCTTCCAGCCAGGCAACGGGCTCGCCTGCCGTTGGCGGGCGCGCTTGCCCGAGCATCTCGGCAACTTCAGCGCCGAACTCGTGCGCGTGCGAGCCGGGCCGCTGCTGGGCGATGCGCCACGCCTCGCCGGGCTTGGGGCTGCCTGTGCTCTGGTCGATGCCGTGCTGCCCGAGCGTGAGCCCTATCCTGCCGTCTATCACGGGCTCCTAGCTTTGCTCGATAGTCTGATCGATGATGAGTACCCGCTGGAAGCTTGGGGCGCCGGCTATGTACGCTGGGAGCTTGGCGTGTTGGCTGTGCTTGGATTCGGCCTCGACCTTAGCGCTTGTGCCGCGACCGGCAGCAATAAAAGGCTGATCTGGGTCTCGCCCAAGTCGGGTTGTGCGGTCTCGGCCGCGGCAGGCGCCGACTATGCCGATCGGCTGCTGCGGCTGCCGCCGTTTCTCGTCGGCAGCGGCGCGGCGACAACGGCTGAAATCGCTGATGGGCTACGGCTCACGGGCCACTTTCTGACCCGGCATGGGCTGGTCCGCGACGATGCAGCGCTTCCGGCGGCGCGCGATCGGTTGAGTGAGATTTTCCGCTAGATGTAGTGGTTGTCCCCGCCTAGCCATGCTATCACTGGCCCATGGGCAAGAAAGCTAAGCTCCCCGAGCCGATCCCTGTCGATTTTGCCCAAACGCTCAGCGAACGATATCTGTCTTACGCGATGTCCACAATTATGGCGCGTTCGCTGCCTGACGTGCGCGACGGTCTCAAGCCCGTCCACCGGCGCTTGCTGCACGCCATGCGCCTACTCAGGCTTGACCCGCGCTCTGGCTTCAAGAAATGCGCCCGTGTCGTGGGCGATGTTATCGGCAAATACCACCCGCACGGAGAGGTCGCGGTTTATGACGCCATGGTACGCTTGGCCCAGGAGTTCGCGGTGCGCTACCCGCTGGTCGACGGCCAAGGCAATTTTGGCAGTATCGATGGTGATGGCGCGGCGGCTATGCGCTACACGGAAGCGCGACTAACCGAGGTTGCCGAAGCTCTGCTAGAAGGGCTTGATGAGGAAACGGTTGATTTTCGCGCTACCTATGATGGCGAGGAAGAGGAGCCGGTGGTGCTGCCGGCGACGTTTCCGAACCTGCTGGCAAATGGCGCTAGCGGCATCGCCGTCGGCATGGCGACGAGCATCCCGCCACACAACGCGCACGAGCTGTGCGATGCCCTGCTGCATCTGATCAAAAAACCGAACGCACGTATTGAGACACTGGTCGATCTCGTGCCGGGGCCGGATTTTCCCACCGGCGGCGTGCTGGTCGAGACGCGCGAGAGCATTGCCACCGCCTATAAAACCGGCCGTGGCGCCTTCCGCGTGCGCGCGCGTTGGCATGAGGAGAAGGCGAGCCACGGACGCTATCGCATTATCGTCACTGAGTTGCCCTATCAAGTGCAGAAGGCGCGCCTGATTGAGAAGGTCGCCGAGTTGATGACGGCCAAGAAGCTGCCCTGGCTGGCCGATATTGTCGACGAATCGGCAGAAGACATCCGTTTGGCGCTGGAGCCGCGCTCGCGCACGGTCGAGGCGGGGGCACTGATGGAATCACTTTTCCGCCTCAGTGATTTGGAGAGCCGCGTTTCACTTAATCTCAACGTTCTCGATGCCGACAACACACCCAAGGTGATGTCGTTGGCTGAGGTGCTGCAGGCGTTTCTCGACCACCGCCGCATCGTGTTACAGCGGCGCGGCCGCTATCGATTGGGGAAGATCAACACGCGATTGGAGGTGCTCAAAGGCTTCCTCGTCGCTTTCGTCAATCTGGGCAAGATAATCCGCATTATACGCGAGGACGATGAGCCCAAGGCTACCATGATGGCGCGCTGGGATCTGAGCGACGTGCAGGCTGAGGCGATCCTCAACATGCGTTTGCGCGCGCTACGCAGGCTGGAAGAGATAGCCATCCGCAAGGAGCTTGAAGGTCTCGGCGAGGAGCGCGATATGCTAACCGCGCTGCTCGCTGACGAAAAGCGGCAGTGGCGCGCTATCGGCAATGAGGTGAAGGACATCCGAGCGCGCTTTGGAAGGGACACCGTGCTCGGCGCCAGGCGCACCGAGATAGGCGAGGCACCGAGCGTTGAGGTGGTGCCACTCGAGGCCATGGTGGAGCGCGAACCGATCACCATCATCTGTTCAGAGAAAGGCTGGATTCGTACTGTTCGTGGTCACTTAGCGGAAGATACTGAGATTAAGATTAAGGAAGGCGATCGGATCTGGCGACGCCTGCACGCCCAGTCAACCGACAAGCTGGTGGTGTTTGCCACCAACGGCCGCTTCTATACCCTTCCTTGCGACCGCCTACCCGGCGGGCGTGGCTTTGGCGAACCACTCCGCTTAATGGTAGATCTCAGCAACGAGCACGATCTGGTCGAATTGATGGTGCACCAGCCTGACCAAAAGCTGTTGGTGGCGGCGAGCGACGGCCGCGGTTTTATCGTCGAGACCGATGAGATCGTGGCGCAAAAGCGTGGCGGACGTCAGGTGCTCAACGTTTCGGGTGAGGTTGAAGCTGTGGTCTGTGTGTTGGCTGAGGGCGACCGGTTGGCAGTGGTCGGTGAGAACCACAAGCTGCTTGTCTTTGGACTCGACGAATTGCCGGTGATGACCCGCGGGCGTGGTGTCATCCTGCAGAAGTATCGCGATGGCGGCTTATCGGATGCCCGCTGCTTCTCAGGTGGCGCAGGCCTGACCTGGCGTCAAGGCTCGCGCCTGCGTACCCTGACCGAATTGGGGGACTGGATTAGCAAGCGCGGCAATGCCGGCCGACTCGCCCCGAAAGGCTTCCCGCGCCACAATCGCTTTCGTTAGGAACTATTCTGCGGTGACAGCTGTCGCCAGTTTGAGCCGGCCGAGCATGCGGTTGGTGACAACAGTTACCACCTGCTCTATGCGCTCCGGCGTGAAATTCTCCCAACCCAGGCTGCGCAGCGCGATGGGCTGATTGCGGCAGATCATCAGGAAGTCTCCGACCAGGGCTTCGGTCACGATCCCAACATGCTCGAAATTCTGCTGACCCGTCGCAGCTTCAACTAGTTTGCGGACCACCCGGTGGCAAGGTAGGAAGACCATCTCGTAGATCTTCTCTTCGCCAGGAGATAGTAGCCCCAGCGCACGCGTGATCACGGCGACCCACCAGGTCTGCAGATCGAGGGGCAAACAGGTTTGCAGGAAGTCGCTGCCGAAGCGCGTGGTCGCCTCGGCCAGCAGCTCCCGATCACCGTCTGCGCCGTCGATCGCCATATCGAGCTCCGCGAAAATGCGGCCGATGTGCTCGTTGCTGCGCGCCACGACGTGATCGATAATCGCCTGTTGCAGGCCGTCCTTGCCGCCGAAGTAATAGGCGATGGCCGCAAGGTTTACGCCGGCGACACTGGTGATCCGACGGGTCGAGATCGAGTCGAAACCCTGCCTAGCGTAGAGAATTCCCGCGGTGTGCAGCAGCCGCTCGCTGCAACAGCTCGGATCCTCGCAAAGAACGTCGAGAACCGCATCAAGAGGTTCGGCCATGTTGAGCCGCCGTGTTATCCGGTTGCCGGGAGACTATAGACCAAGCTGACCCGTGTTTGTACAGGCTCCGCAGCAATCCCCTTGAGTTGACGGCAGAAAGCTCTACTTTGCGCCCTCGGATGGGGGAGGGTACGAGCTGATACAGCATTGGGGTGAAAGCGCCATATGGATGGCTTAATCCGTATCGCGCGTGCCATCGACGCGTTTAACGACTCTGTGGGCCGTGCCGTCTCCTGGCTGACCCTGGTGATGGTGCTGGCTACGGTCGTCATCGTCGTGCTGCGTTACGGCTTCGACACCGGCTTTATTTGGATGCAGGAGTCGGTGCGCTTTATGCACTCCTTTGTCTTTCTGCTCTGTGCCGCCTATACGTTGCTGCACAATGAGCACGTACGCGTTGACGTGCTCTACGCCAATATGTCGGAGCGCCGGAAGGCGATGGTTGACATTTTCGGCTCGCTCGTCTTCCTGATTCCGGTCTGCGTCATCATCATCCTGTTCTCCTGGAACTACGTGCTGAATAGCTGGGCAGAATGGGAAGGCTCGCTGGAGGAACGCGGTCTGCATGCGGTCTATCTGCTCAAGACCTGCATCTGGATCTTCGCTGCGGCAATGATCGCGCAGTCACTGTCGCGCATCATCCACGGTATTGCGATTATTTGCAGCGTCGAGCACGAAGTGTCTGGAGACCACGAGCAGGCGCTCTGAGCGATGGCTGATCCCTGGGTCTACGAGCTGATCATTGTGGCGATGATCCTGACGCTATGCGGTGCGTTAATGCTCGGTTTCCCTGTGGCCTTCACGCTCTCGGGCGTGGCTCTGATCTACGCCCTTGGCGGCGCCGCCTTCGGCATATTTGAGCTTGCTTTCGTGCAGGCTCTACCCAACCGCATGTACGGCATCATGACCAACGACTTGCTAATTGCGGTGCCGTTGTTCGTCTTCATGGGAGTGATGCTCGAGCGCTCGAGATTGGCGGAAGAGCTGCTCGAGACCATGGCGCTGGTGATGAGCGCCGTACGCGGGGGCCTCGGCATTGCCGTCAGCATTGTCGGCGCGCTTCTCGCGGCGTCGACGGGCATCGTCGGCGCCACGGTAGTGACCATGGGCCTGTTGTCGCTGCCGACCATGCTACGCCGGGGCTATGCGGCACCGATCGCCTGCGGCTCGATTTGCGCCGCAGGTACCCTCGGGCAGATCATCCCGCCCTCGATCGTACTGATCCTGCTCGGCGACCAGATATCAGCAGCCTACCAGCAGGCGCAGCTTGCGGCCGGCAACTTCGCGCCCGATCCTGTGTCCGTCGCCGACCTTTTCATCGGCGCCCTGATCCCGGGCTTTGCGTTGGTGCTGCTCTACATCCTCTGGCAGTTCATCTACGCCTCCATCTACCCCGACCGCATGCCCTCGGTGCCAGCCGAAGAGCGCGCTGCAATGGCTGGCAGTGAGCTGATGGGCCGGGTCTTCAAGGTGCTGCTGCCGCCGCTCTTGCTTATCGTGCTGGTGCTGGGCTCGATCCTGGTCGGGGTGGCAACGCCGACCGAAGCTGCTGGCGTCGGTGCTATGGGCGCCCTGTTGCTCGCGGCGATGCGGCGTCAGCTGACCATGGACAACCTGCTCGACGTCATGCGCTCGACGGCCAAAGTGTCGTCGATGGTTTTCGTCATCCTCATCGGCGCGCAGCTCTTCAGCCTCGTCTTCCGCGGTTTTCAGGGCGACGAGATCGTGGCTGAGTTCCTGCACGGGCTGCCGGGTGGGGTGTTCAGCGCCATGTTGCTGACTATGGCGCTGATGTTTGTGCTTGGCTTCTTTCTCGATTTCATCGAGATCGTTTTCGTGGTGGTTCCGATCGTCGGCCCGGCGCTGCTGATGAACGATATTAGCCCAGTCTGGTTCGCGATCATGATCGCGGTCAACATTCAGACCTCGTTCCTGACCCCACCCTTTGGCTTTGCGCTGTTCTACCTGCGCGGCGTCGCACCGCCGGAGGTCAAGACCACCGACATCTATCGCGGCGTCATCCCCTTCGTAATCATGCAACTCGCCATGCTTGGCATTCTCGCCACCTTCCCCGCTATGGCCACCTGGTTGCCGAAGGTGGTCTACGGCTGATACTCGACCTCGTCGTGGTGCAAGAAGCCGCGGCAGGTAGCGTCTGGCGCATCGCTGGGCAATTGTTCGTAGAGGCGAAGCTCAAGGACCACTTCCTCAAGCAACTGATCGGCTAGCTCGCTTGAGGTGTCGTCGTCGGTCCAGGGCTCTTCAATGCCGAAGGTGCGCTCCACGAAGCTACGGGCGCGGTTTGTCTGGCTGCCACCGGCGCTGGTCTCTGAGACCAGCAACTCTTCGCGCATCTTGGCCATCACCGTGCTGCAGGTCTCGGCGGACCGATATTGGCCTTGCGCCAGCACCACACCGATCAGCACCAGCTTGCCGCTTTCGCGATGTGCCAGCGGGTAGCCATAGCGGTAATCGACGGCCGGATATTTTAGGCTATAACTCTCGAAATCGTCGCCATAGTCTGAGAGGTCGTAGGTATAGGACCATAGCGGATTCTCGATCCTGTTAAGCATCCGCTCTAGCTTGACGAAGCCGACGTCGAAGGCGCTGGCTGGCCGCTTGCGAAGCAATTCCAGGGCACTGATCTCCTGGGCCACGGCATTGCTTCCGATAAGGGTGCAAAGCAGCAGGGTTGCAGGGGCTAGGCGGTGGGCCATGTCAACCCAGCGCCCGGTTGTTCATATAGCCCTGCTCGGCATACGGCGCGCGCTTCACGGCATCGGTACGGAAGCTCCACCAGCTGTCGAAGATGCGCTTGGCGATATCGCCCTCGCTAGCCGTCTCTTGCACCACGTCGACGGCGTTGGCGAAAGCGGTTTTCACGACATCGTCTGGAAAGTTACCGATGGTCACCCCGTGCTCTTCCACTAGGGTCGTCTGCGAGATGTTGTTGCCGGCGGTAAACTCGCTCACCGTGTAGTTGGCTTCGGCCGTACAGGCCGCCTCGACGATGGCCTTGAGATCGCTTGGGAGGGCATCGAATTTATCCTTTGAGAGCATCACCTCGAGGGATGAGGAGGGCTCGTGGAACCCGGGACCGTAATAGAACTTGGCGATTTTGTGAAAACCGAAGGCAAGGTCGTTCCAGGGGCCGACCCATTCGGTGGCGTCGATAACACCCGATTGCAAAGCGGGCATGATCTCGCCGCCGGGCATGTTGACCGCAGTTACGCCCATGCGGTTGACCACCTCAGCGCCAAGGCCGGGAATGCGCATCTTTAGGCCGTTGAGGTCTGCTAGTGAGTTTATTTCCTTCTGAAACCAGCCTCCCATTTGCACGCCAGAGCCGCCGGCCAAAAAGGCCTTGAGGCCGAATTCGGCATAAAGCTCGTCCCACAATGCCTGACCGCCGCCGTGGTGGATCCAACCCGAATGCTCCTGCTGGGTTAGTCCGCCCGGCACGGTGCAGAAAAATGGTGTGCTCTTGTGCTTTGCCACCCAATAGTACGACGCATCATGGCTCATCTCGGCGGTGCCTTCGCGCACCGCGTCGAAGGCCTCAAAGGCGGGAACAAGCTCTCCAGCAGCATAGAGGCGCACGACCATCTTGCCGTTGGACATGGCGCTGATGCGGTCGGCGACGCGCTGGGCGCCGGTGCCGAGGCCGGGGAAGTTCTTAGGCCAGGTGGTGACCATCTTCCATTCCACGGTGCCGCTGGTGGCGCCCGGTGCTTGGCCAGGTTGCTCTGGCGTACCTGCCACCATTGGCTCCGGCTTTTGTGCGGTTGCTAGATATGTCGCGCCGCCGGCGACCACGGCGCCTGTCGCAGCACCAATAAGAAAATCACGTCGGGATGCCATGGCTCTTCCTTTCCGGCTATAGGTTTCTTTGGTTGAGCGCGCCCTGCTCGGTGAACGGCGCTAGCGCCGCTACTTGGGCACGAAAGCGCGACCAGTTCTCGTAGATGCGGCGGTTGATATCGCCGAGCGCTGCGGTCTCCGCTACCACGTCCTCGGATAGTCGTCGCAATTCGCGGATTACCTCGTCTGGCATGGGGGTTGGCTCGATGCCGTGGTCGTCGCGCAGCGCGATCAGAGAGGCAGTGTTGCCGGCAGTAAATTCCGACAGCATGCGCTGGTTCTCCGCCGCCGCAGCTTGTGCGACGATGGTCTGTAAATGCACTGGCAGGTCGTCCCAGAGCGCGCGGTTAACCGTCAGCTCTAGGGTGGCCCCGGGCTCGTGGAATCCTGGGCCATAGTAATATTTGGCGATCTTATGGAAGCCGAAGGCGAGGTCGGACCAGGGCCCGGCGAACTCCACCGCATCGATCACGCCCGATTGCAGGCTCGGCATAATTTCAGCACCGGGAATGGTCACCGAGACGCCGCCGGCGCGATTGATCACTTCGCCGGCGAGGCCCGGAATGCGCATGCGTAGGCCCGAGAGGTCGTCGAGGCTCTCGATGGCCCGGTTGAACCAGCCGCCCATCTGCGTGCCAGTATTGCCGGCGGCAAAAGCCTTGAGCCCGTATTCGCCGTAAATCTCGTCCCACAAGTCTTGCCCGCCGCCATAGTCGAGCCAGGCGTTCTGCTCCTGCGCCACCAGCCCGGCAGGGACCACCGCGAAGAAGGCAAAACTCTTGTTCTTGCCGACCCAATAGGCAGCGCCGGCATGACCAAGCTCCGCCGTGCCTTCGCGTACTGCGTCGAAGATCTCGAAGGCAGGAACCAGCTCGCCGGAAGCATAAAGTCGCACCTCCAGCGCACCTTCCGACATCTCCGTGATGGCATTGGCGATGCGTTGTGCGCCGGTACCAAGACCGGGAAGGTTTTTCGGCCAGGCGGTGGCCATTTTCCAACGCCGTTTTCCTTGCGCAATCGCGGGCGTTGACAGGTTTGTCGCGGCTGCTGCGCCGCTGCCTGCAATCAGGGCGCGGCGGCTGACTTTGGCAATGCTCACGTCCGGCTCGCCCGCGCACGGTTGCCAATAAAGCCGAAGTCAGACAGCGGTTGATACTCGATGGCGCGCCTGCGAAAATTGCTCCAGCTCTCATAGATGCGACGATTGATGTCGCCTTCGCTCGCCGTCTCTGCATTAACCTCCTCGGAGATGTCGAACATGGCATTGAGAACATCGTCCGGGAAGTTGCGGACGTCGACTTCGTGCTCGCCGGTCAGCATTGGCAGTGTGTTGGTATTGCGTGCGAAATACTCCGCTGGCAAGATCATATTGGCTTCGTGGCATGCTACTTTAACAATGGCCTGGAGATCGCTCGGCAATGCCTGCCAGCGCGCTTCGTTTATCAGAAGCTCATTCGCCGTGCTACCCTCGTGGAAGCCGGGACCGTAGTAGTACTTGGCTACCTTGTAGAAGCCCATGGTCAGATCAACCCAAGGCCCGACCCATTCGGCAGCGTCGATGACGCCGGATTGCAAAGCGGGCATGATCTCGCCGCCCGGCATGTTGACGGTGGTGGCCCCGAGGCGGTTTAGCACTTCGGCGGCTAATCCCGGAATGCGGATTTTGAGACCCGAAAAATCCTCCAGCGAGTTGATCTCCTTTTGGTACCAACCGCCCATCTGGGTGCCGGTATTGCCGCTGAGGAAGCCACGCACGCCGAACGGCGCATAAAGCTCATCCCACAGCGCCTGGCCGCCGCCGTAGAGGATCCAGGCATTGTGCTCGCGCACGCTCAAGCCGCCTGGGACGGCACAGAAGAAGGGGATGCTCTTGTTCTTGGCGACCCAGTAATAGGCTGCATCGTGCGAGCAGTCGGCGGTGCCCTCGCGCACAGCGTCAAAGGATTCGAAGGCCGGCACCATCTCGCCGGCGGCGAACACCTTGACTGTGAGCCGGCCGTCGGACATCAGCCGGATGGCATCAGCCAACGCCTGCGCCGCGGTTCCGGCACCCGGGAAGTTCTTTGGCCAGGTGGTCAGCATCTTCCATTCGTGCAGGTTCGAATTGACGGCCGGCGCAGTGCCTGGCGTTTCCGGGGTTCCTGCTACCATCGGCGCAGGTCCTTTGGACGTTGCTAGATGGGCCGCGCTGCCGGCGATCACGGCACCAGTCGCTACGCCGCCGAGAAAATCTCGTCTGTTCATCCTTCCCTCCCCTGACTGGATTCCCCATCGCGCGTCAGGCGCACCCATTGCTCGTCGACCAGGCCTTCCAACGGTTGAAAACGCATTTTGTAGGCCATTTTTGGGCTCTCGGCGATCCAATAGCCGAGATAGACATATGGTAGCCCCAACTCGCGCGCCTGATCGATGTGCCAAAGAATGACGTAGGTGCCGGGGCTGGTGCGGCTGCGGTCGAGGGCAAAGAACTTGTAAACCCCGGACAGGCCGTCGCCTAAACGGTCGCTGAGCGAGGTCGCAGCGAGGCGCCCGTTCGCCTCGCGGAACTCGACAATATGGGTCTCGACCGGTGTGTCCTCGATCATGGCGCGGTAGTCGGTGAAGTCCATCAGCGCCATGTCGCCGTCGCTGTGGCGGCCGATCTCGTATGCGCGGAACAGTTCATATTGCTCTTCCGTAGCGACAGGTGGACGCAGGTTGGCCTCGAGATTCGCGTTGCGCCGCATGACGCGGCGCAGGGAGCGGCTGAGGCGAAAGTTGGCCACCGGCACGCGGACCGGCACGCAGGCGTGGCAGTCATGGCAGGCTGGGCGGTAGGCGATGGTATGGCTGCGTCGAAAGCCGGCTTGGCTAAGCAGGTCGTGCAAGCGCACCGCGCCGGGGCCGTTCAGCTCTGTGACAGCTTTCGCCTCCATGCGGCTCGGCACATAGGGGCAGGGCTGCTCTGCGGTGCCGTAGAAAAAGCGGATGGCGCATGGGTCTAGGTTCAACATTGTACGTCCGTCGGCGAATGGCTGTCAGAGGTCATAATACCACGGTGCGAACAGTGAGAAAGCGACCCACAATATCAAAATCAGTGGTGCGCCCGCCCGCACATAGTCGCTGAAGCGGTAATGGCCGGGCGCCATGACCAGAAGATTGGTCTGGTAGCCGATGGGCGAGGCGAAGGAGCAGCTGGCGGCGAAGATCACGGCATAGACGAAAACCATCGGCTCGATCCCCAGCTGGTGGGCGAGATTGATAGCGATGGGCGTGAAGAGAACCGCTGCAGCGTTGTTGCTGAGAAGATTGGTGAACAGCGCGATGACCGCAAAAAGCGCGGAAAGTATGATCGCGGGGCCGAATTGTGCGAGCCCGGCAATCATCTGGTGCGCCACGTAGGCAGCGGCACCCGTGGTCTCGAGTGCGGCCCCGAGCGCCAGGGTGGCCGCGACGATCATGACTACGGCGCCATCCACCGCACGCGTCGCCTGGCGCACGTTGAGACAGCCGGTCAGTAGCATCGTCGCTGCACCGGTCACCGCTGCGACCACGATTGGCAAGGTGCCGGTGGCTGCCACCGCTACCACAATGGCGAAGATCAGGCCGGCGCGGCGAGCGTGAAAATAGCGTGGCAGGGTCTGCTGTGACCATTCCAACAGCACCACATCGCGGTTGGCTCTGAGAGAGTGCACGTTGGCGCGTTGGCCCTGGATCAACAGCACGTCGCCGGCTTCCAAGCGGATCTCCGTTAGGCGTTGGCGAATCATGCGTGAGCGCCGCTGCACCCCGAGCACGATGCAGCCGTGCTGATAGCGGAAGCCGACATTCTCCAGCGCTTGGCCACAGAGCCGCGAAGCTGGTGTTACCATGACCTCGGCCAGGGCCTGCTCGCCGCCCTCCCAGGGCGCCTGCTCGCCGGTCTCCTCCGGCCATTGGCGGTCGGTGAGGCTTGGATGCAGGGCGCCGGGAAACTTAGCCAGGGCTTTAGTGAGGGCACTGCGCGTCGCCGCCACGACGACGACATCACCCGGCTCAAGCGCGACGCTGTCGAGGGGGGGCAGGAAGGCGTGTTCGCCCCGCTGCACCATGCGCACAGTGGTCTCGGGTAGGCTGCGGAACATGCCGGCAACAGGCCTCTCGCCGATCAGCGAGGAATCGTCCGCGATCTCGATCTGGGCGATGAACTGGCGCCCAGCTCCGGCGAGCTGCACGGCCATGTCGGCGCGGTCCGGCAACAGGCGCGGGGCGATGACAATGACGTAGAGCAGGCCGCAGCCGGCCAACACCATGCCGGGCACGACAAAATCAAAAAAGCCGATGCGCCCGAGACCCATCTCTTGGGCAACGCCGGCGACCAGCAGGTTGGTCGAGCTGCCGATCAAGGTGGTCATGCCGCCGAGGATTGAGGCGAAGCTCAGGGGGATCAGCAAGCGGCTTGCCGAGAGTTTGAGGCGTCCAGCAAGCGCGGTCATGATGGGAATGAAGATGACTACTACGGGGGTGTTGTTGAGCACGCTAGAGAGAACCGCAACAGGTAGTAGGCTGATCAAGAGCGCCAGCGCAGCGCTGCCACCGCTCGCTTGGTGCAACGACGTCGCGACGCCGTCGAGCGCGCCGGTCTGGATAAGGGCCTGGCCAACTACGAGCAGTCCGATGATGGTGATCAGGCCGGGATTAGCGAAGCCCTGCAGAAGGTTCGCGGCGCCGAGTAAGTTCTCGCCGTTGGGGCCGGGCAGCGGGGCCAGTCCGAACAGCACCATCAGGCCTGCCAGCAACATCGTCGCTGTTGCGACCATTGGAATGCGTTCGAGCATCAGGGCGATAATGGTTACTGGCACCAGGGCCAGCACCGCCCACATCTGCCAATAATGCCCGGCAATCAGGCTTTCCATGATCGTGTTCGGTGACTAGTTGCCCGCCGGCGGATCGAGCAGGCGCGCCTTGAGGGCCTTCGGTAGGGGTTCAGCCCGGCCACTTGCGTGTCCGACGCGCACCAGCACCGCGTCGCCCGAGGCATAGCAGGTGTTGTCGACGAAGATCGCTTCTGCCAGGCGCAACGAGGAGCGGCCGATCCGCAGCACGCGTACGCCTGTGCGCACATCGCCCGGATAGTGCATCTCGGCCAGAAAATCGATCGATAGGTGGGCGATCACGAAATCGTCCGCGTCCAGTTCGCCCTCGCGCACGCCGAGGTCGTTCATGAAAGAGATGCGGCCGGATTCAAAAAATCGCGCGAAGATAACATTGTTAATGTGGCCGAGGGAATCACAGTCCCCCCAGCGCAATATATCGCACTTCCAATAGGGATAGGCAGCGGGGTCCATGCGGTCGAAGTCCTCGCCCGCGTCTAACTGATGCGTGCTGTCCAGCATGGCCGCTATTGTGCGTAGCTTGGCCCTGTTTGCCAAGGGCAGAAGGGGTTATCGTAGAATCAATTTATTGATTTAAGAAATTAAAATAAGATAATGATTATATTTGTATTATTAAAATTGTGATACGACGTTATCGGGAACCACGACACCAACTGCATCATCGATCAGCACCACCTCACAGGCGCAGTTTGTGAGTTTATAGTGCGCCTTCATGTCCTTGCAGCCCTGCATGGCGATGCGGATGGCGGCCTCTTCATTCGCGACAGAATAGGAAAAGCCGAGCGCCTCGAAGATGGCCTCGTCTAGAAAGGTGGCATCGACCTTCTCCCAGGGAATGCAGGCGACACCAGCTTTGGTCGTCTGCATCTCTCTGTAATCGAAGCGCCAATGCTTCATGCTGCGGAGAAACACCTCGCCCGTCCGCGCTGCCACCGTGGCCCCGTCTTCGGCGCGCGTTACGCTGTCCGGCAAGGCCATCAGAGCCACTCCCGCCAACGCTACGAGTCCTGCAAAGCTTCGTGCCATGATGCGTACCCTTTTCGTCACGCGTCCGCTTTGCTAGCACGGACCTCGCAACGCAGACCTCGCTTGCTATTTCGTTTTGTAGCGTTGCCATTTCCCATCTCACTCGACAAAAACTGGAGAAAATGGAGAACCAGGAGAACCAGGAGAACCAGGAGAACCAGGAGAACCAGGAGAACCAGGAGTGCAAACAACTACGGTAACTAATTGAAACTAGTGGTGGGCACGGCTGGGATTGAACCAGCGACCCCCGCCGTGTGAAGACGGTGCTCTCCCGCTGAGCTACGTGCCCGATGCGGCTGACTTACGCCGGGCCGGCGCGGCCTGTCAAGCAGGGCGGGATTGGGGTGCAGGGTTCGGATGGCGCGGGTCATCAGCTTGGGGCAAGATGGCCAGGATGGATCAGGAACATAACACGATAGAAGGTGAGGGCCGCTGGCAAGGAGTGCTTGCGCTCGATGGCCCGGCATGACGCCCGCTACCTATGCCAAAGGTGGGCGCGGCGCGCGCATCGCCTACACCGTCAGCGATAGCCCGCTCGACCGGCTCTTGGTCGCAGCCACCGGTCGTGGCGTTTGCGCGGTCTATCTCGGCGACGACGACGGCGCGCTCGCTGACGAACTGCGCGAGGAGTTTCCCGAAGCAGAGGTCCATGCCGACGATGCTGCTCTGGCAGCGCATGTTGCGGCTGTGCTGTCGGCCGTCGAGACGGGACAAGCAGACCTGCCGCTCGACGTGCGAGCGAGTGCTTTCCAGGCCTGGGTTTGGCAGGCCTTACGGGATATTCCTCGCGGTCAAACGCGAAGCTATGCGGAGATTGCCAATGCCATCGGTGTGCCAGGGGCGGCGCGCGCCGTTGGCTCGGCCTGCGCCCGTAACCCGGTGAGCGTCGTGGTGCCCTGCCACCGCGTACTGCGCAGCGACGGTGGGCTCGGCGGCTATCGCTGGGGTTTGCCGCGCAAGCAACGCCTGCTCGAAATTGAGGCTGCGATCACAAATGCGAGGGGAGATAGAACATAAGTGCGGGGTTTGCTACGCTGGCGGGCTCCGTTTCTGCTGCGAGTCCCAGCCATGCGCGACCTGCCCCGACTTAAGCCCAAACCGATTCCTGTCATCCATCCGGTTCCGGAATATCTCGCCGAAGGCGAGCTGCGCGAGATTTATGCCGATACCAAGACCGTGCTGCAAGTTCCTTGGATGGGGGTGATAGCTATGGCCTTCGCCCATTATCCGACCTTCTACGGCCGCCTTTGGCGGGGTTTGCGCGAGAGCTTCGCCAGCACTGCTTTGGTCGATACCTGCGCGGCGTTGCGCTGCGATGTTGAGAACCGCGTCGCTACACTAGAGCCGCCACCGATCCGCGGAAGGCTTGAATCACTCGGCTATGCGGCGCGCGAGATCGCGGCCATCGATGATGTAATCGAGGTCTTCTCGCACGGTAACTTCCCCTACTGCCTGATGGCCACCATCGGGCGGTTGGCGATGGACGGCGAGGAGATTTGCCAGGGCGGTGCGGCAGTGCCCTTTGCTGGTCGCCACGCCCCAGATGTCGACGTACCCTTTCTGCTCATGGAGGAGCATCACGCGGACGAGCCTATACGCACGGTCTATGATGACGTGAAGGTGAAACTCGGCCTGCCTTTCGTCAACACCGACTATCGCGCGTTGGCCCGCTGGCCGAGCTATTTTGCGCTGGCCTGGGACGATTTGGCGGCCGTGGTGTCGACAGCTTACTATGAGCGCCTGGTCGCGGAGACCCATGCGCAGGTCGTTGCAGCGGCCCGCGCGCTACCCAATCCGCAAGGTCTGAGTGGCGCGGATCTGCGCGAGGCTGCGGTGGCCGATGCTCCGGCGACAGAGGTTCTGGCCGTGACACGTCTGTTCCAATGGCTGTTGCCGGGATTGTTGATGAACGTGGCCTATTTGCGCCATCAACTGGGGCAGGGAGGAAGCCGATGAGTGACAGCGGGATTCGTGGCGCTACGGCCTGCGTCTTCGATGCCTACGGCACGTTATTCGACGTGCACAGCGCGGTCGGTCGTCATCGGGACACCCTAGGCGAGGCGGCTGATGCGGTGTCGGTGACTTGGCGTGACAAGCAACTGCAATATTCTTGGCTGCGCAGCCTTATGGGCGCCTATGTGCCATTTTGGCAGGTGACGCGCGAGGCCCTCGACTATGCCTTCGCCGTGCAAGGGGTAGAGGATGATGCGTTGGCCGAGGCGCTGATGGGCGCCTATCTCGAGCTCGATGCCTATCCGGAGGTCAAAAGCACCCTGGAGACCCTGCGTGGACAGGGCATGAGCCTCGCCATCCTGTCAAACGGAAACCGCGAGATGCTCGATGCCGCGGTCGGCAATGCCGGGCTGAAGCCGTTGTTCGATGCCGTGCTCAGCGTTGAGGCCGTGGGCACCTTCAAACCCCATATCAGCGCTTATCAGCTCGGCTGCGATAGCTTCGGTGTGACGGCTGACGAGATATGTTTTTTGTCGTCGAACGCCTGGGATGTCTGCGGTGCAGCGCATTTTGGTTTCCAAGTTGCCTGGATCAACCGCTTCTCTCAGCCAGTCGAGCGGCTGCCAGGAGAGTGCAAGGCTGTGATCAAGACCCTTGACGAATTGCCGCCACTTATTTTCTAAAAACCTGCTGACAGCGCGAGGGCTCGCAGCACCTGCACATGTCCGGGCAGGCGGTTTTGGCGCTCGGTGTGAGGCCGGTGTTGTCTAACGCTTTGGCGCTGTCCAATCGCCGGCGTAGGACAATCGTGGACTGTCGATGGGCTGCCAGGGTCTCTCTTCAGCGTCGAGTGCGCCGTCGTGGCTTGGTGGCAGCCTTGCGCCCCGCATGCTCGATCTGGACGTCGAGCGAATTAACGCCATAAATCTTGCAAAAATCGACGACATGTTTCAGCACACGCCTTCTCCTTGTCTCTGTGGAGGGCAAGGCATCTCGGTGAGACCCGCACCGCTGGATAGGTCTGGCTAGATGCTGTCAGTAGCAGACCCGTGGTATCCACGATGAAGTGGCTATAGTGCATGAGAGATCAGTCTCTGACCAAGCTGCGATTGGCATTATCACTAGAACATAAGCAAAATAAATATTAAGCAGAATAATCGATAGTTAGCGAAATAAAAGTAAAAAGAGGAGATGGATGTCGCTGCACCTATAGACCTTTTTGACCCATCGCCATAAACTTCTCGCGGCGGCGAGCGCGCAAGTCTCCGCCGGCAATGCCGAGCAGGGGGCGCAACGCCGTCTCGATGGCATCGCCGACCGCATCCATGACTTGCTTTGGGTCGCGGTGGGCACCGCCGATGGGCTCGGGGACGATAGCGTCGATGACGCCGAGCTTCTCCAAATCCTCGGCCGTGAGCCGTAACGCCTCAGCTGCGTCTTGGGCCTTATCGCCGTTGCGCCAAAGGATCGAGGCGCAGCCCTCCGGCGAGATCACCGAATAGATCGCGTTCTCCAGCATTGCTACATGATCGCCCGCGGCGAGCGCCATGGCGCCGCCCGAACCGCCTTCGCCGACAATCACGCAGACCAAGGGCGTGCGCAGGTTGAGACAAGTCTCGATCGAGCGCGCGATGGCCTCGGCCTGGCCCCGCTCCTCTGCGCCGATGCCGGGATAGGCGCCAGGCGTATCGACCAGCATGATGACGGGCAGAGCAAAGCGCTCGGCAAGGCCCATCAGGCGCACCGCCTTGCGGTAGCCCTCGGGTTGGGCCATGCCGAAATTGTGCTGCACGCGGCCGTCCGTGTCGGCACCCTTCTCGTGACCAATGACCATTGCGGCATAGCCGCAGAAGCGCCCTAGGCCGCCGATAATGGCGCTATCTTCGCCGAACTTGCGGTCACCGGCCAGCGGCGTGAAATCTTCCAGTAGGTGCTCGACATAGTCACGGAAGTGGGGGCGATCCGGGTGACGCGCAACTTGTACCTTTTGCCACGGCGCGAGTTTTGCGTAGGTTTGGCGCAGCAGGCGATCGGCCTTGGATTGCAGGCGTGCCACCTCCTCGACAATATTGAGCTCACCATTGTCGGAGAGGTGACGAAGCTCCTTGATCTTGCCTTCGAGCTCGGCAATCGGTCGCTCGAAATCGAGGAATGTGTTCATCAAGTCATTTTAGCACAAAGTTATTAGCTCATTCTAAATTGGCGATCTGCTCGGCCTTTTCAACCAGATTGCGCGCTTGTTTGATGGAGGCAATATCGACCAGCCTGCCGTCGAGCGCCACTGCGCCTTTGCCTTCGGCGAGCGCTTGTTCCATAGCCAAAAGCACGCGACGGGCCTGGTCGACTTCTTCCGCTGGCGGGCTAAAGACCTCGTTGGCCAGCGCGATTTGCGAGGGATGGATCGCCCATTTTCCCTCGCAGCCCAGCACTGCTGCGCGACGTGCTTGGGCGCGAAACCCGTCGGCGTCGATGAAATCACCGAAAGGTCCGTCGATTGGACGCAGGCCGTTAGCTCGTGCCGCCACCACCATGCGGCTCAAGGGGTAGTGCCACATGTCACCCCAATGGACGTCGCGGCTGCCATCCGCGTCTGCGTGCGTTAGCACCGCATAGTCCTTGTTGGGCCCGCCGACAGAGGTGGTGCGTGCCTTCGTCGAGGCGGCGTAATCGGCAACCCCGAAGTGCAGTGATTCGTTGCGCGAGCTGGCAGCGGCGATCTCGTCGATATTGGCCATACCAAGCGCGGACTCGATGATCATCTCGAAGCCGATTCGCTTCTTGCGGCCCTTGGCGGTCTCTATCTGGGTCACCAGCATGTCGAGGGCATAGATATCGGCGGCGGTGCCGGCCTTGGGGATCATGATGAGATCGAGGGCCTCGCCCGCCTGCTCGAGCACGTCGACGACGTCGCGGTACATGTAATGGGTGTCGAGCCCGTTGATGCGCACCGAGAGCGTCTTGTCACCCCAATCGACATCGTTTATCGCCTCGACGACGTTTTTGCGAGCATGTTCCTTGTCGGCTGGGGCCACAGCGTCCTCAAGGTCGAGAAAAACTATATCGACCGGCGCCTTGGCCGCCTTTTCAAAAAACTCTGTGCGACTGCCGGGGACGGCTAGTTCGCTGCGGTTCAGGCGTGCTGGGACGGGCTCCGGGACGGTAAAGCTCATCGGGCGAACTCCGTTGGTATTACAGCTGGGTGAGGGGATGGTGAGCGTGCACCAGCGCACGTAGGCGCTCGTCTAGCACATGGGTGTAGATCTGGGTGGTAGAAATATCGGCGTGGCCGAGCATGGCCTGGACATTGCGCAGGTCGGCGCCGTGGGCTAGCAGGTGGCTAGCGAAGGCATGCCGCAGCACATGAGGCGAGACTTTCGCAGTATCGATGCCTGCCTCCATGGCCAGACCTTGCAGCAGCTGCGCGAAGCGCCGGCGCGTCAGGTGGCCGCTTTTGCCCCGAGAGGGAAAGAGCCAGGGTGAGGGGTCGCCGCCTGGCAGGAAGCGCTCACGCACCGTGGTGTAAGTGGCGATGGCTTCAGCCGCCGGCTCTCCGAGGGGCACAATGCGCTCCTTGTCGCCCTTGCCGCGCACCAGCAGCAGGGTCATGTTGCTTTCGAGCGCCGAGAGCGGCAGCCCGACCAACTCAGAGACGCGTAGGCCTGTCGCATAGAGACATTCCACCAACGCCGTCAGCCTGAGTGCCTGTGGCCCGGTTCGCGCGTGGGCTGCTTCGAGCAGCTGTTCGACATTGTCTTCGCTCAGCACTTTCGGCAGCGGCCGACCACGCAGTGGCGCGTCGATTGCGTTGGTGGGATCATCTTCGCACGCGGCCTCACTGACAAGGAAGGCGAACAGCTGGCGCAGACAGGAGAGGCGTCTCGCTGCAGTTCTAGCAGACAGCCCGCGTTTTGCTAGGTTGCCGATATAGTGGCGCAGATCGTCGCTGTCGGCATCGCGCAAGCTGCGCCCACGCTGAGCGAGGTATGCGCTGACGTCGCCGATATCGCGCCGATAGGCTGCAATTGTATTGGCGGCGGAGCCGCGCTCGGCAATTAACATTTCGAGGAAGGACTCGACGAGATGGCTGTCTGCACTCACGGTGCGCTGCCGATGAGCACCTCAAGAGCCACGGCTTCGGCGGCGTCGCCAAGCCCGACGGCGCGCAGGGCGCGAATCGCGGTGGCGAGTGTCAGGGCATCGGCATGGGCTGGGCCTGTCTCGCCGAAGGCCAGGATGATCAACAGCAGGGTCTCGCCACGCCGCTTGGCACGCGCCGCATCGCGTAAGGCATAACGGATGCCGACATTCGGAATTTCCGTCACCGTGTGCGACGGCCCGTCAAAGAACAAGGTCCAGGCGTCGTGGCCGATGGTGCGGCCGAGAGCATCAAGGACCATGAAAACGCGTGTTGCGACTGCCATCTTCGTCACTTCGTCGTGGCTTGTTGGCAAGTTGTGCCACCATTGCACGGCCATGTCCGCATTCCAGCTGCGGCCTATGCCGATATTGGCGGCGGCGAGCATCGGCAAGGTCTCGTTCTGCTGTGCGCGAGCAACTGCATCGTCGGCGGCCGCTAGGGTGAGGCCGAGATACCAGGCAACCGCAGCCTGCGGCCGGCCACTTGCGAGCAGGGCGCGCACAGCGCTCGGCGCTATCCACATCGTAGTCGGGGAAGGAGTGAGAGTCAGCAGGCTGACGCCGACGGCGCGCGCCAGGTGGGCGAAGCCGGGGCCGGCAGGATCCGGCGCCCACAATGCATCCAGCAATATTGCGCGCTGATCCGGATCCGCATGCCGGCGTATGGCTTGGAACAATAGCGCCCGGGCTAGGCTCGGCACGATGGTGCCGGCTACGCTGCCAGCATCGCGCAATTCGTCTTCGCTGAAGCTCCGCAGGCCATACAGATCGGCAAGCTCCGTCGGCGACAGTGCCCCGAGGGCGGCGGCACGCTCGCCTGCCGCAAGCCGTGTCTCGAGGACTAGATCGGTGTGCAGCGCCAGCGTCCTGAGCGCCGGTGCCGACGCGGTGTTCAAGGTTTTGGCGTCAAGCGGCGCCTCCGCAGCGACCGACATCGCCAGGTCGAGGCCAGTCGTGAGCGAGGGCACCGGGTCGCGGCCTTCGCCGAGCAGGGTCGCCGCCAGGGCTAGGCGCTCGGCATCGGCTGTCCCCGCCTGCTCGCGTGCCAGCGATAATGATAGTTGTGCCGTGTCATTCTCGCCGCTGCGTTGCTGGCAAAAGATCATGGCTTGCAGCCAGTGCGGATTGGCCGAGGCGCGGATCTCCGCCGCTGCTATGGCGCAGGCGTCGTCGAAGCGACCGCTCCAGAATAGGGCGTCGGCTTCCTGAGCCTTGACCGCGGGTGAGGCGCCACCGATTGGCACCAACGCCGCCAGCCGCACCGCATCTTCCGGTGCCCCGAGGCGAATCAGTGCTGCCAGGCGGGCGGCCAGAAAATCGCTCGGGGCCGGGCCTGCAGGGGCGGCGGCCGCGGTCAATAAGGCGCGGCGTGCCACGTCGCGCATGGTTGGCGAGGGTGCTGTGGTCGATAGGCGATCGAGCAGGGCGATCACGCGGTCCGTTCGTGCGCCCTGCCAGAGGTCATGCCCGAGCCCGCCATTGTTATCGTCAAGTAGTCCGATGGCCCCCACATTAACCACCTCCAGTTGGCTGATGGACACGCCTTCGAGCGGCTCGGGTTCCGCGGGCTCAGGCACGGCCAGCTGCTCCTCGGCAACGGGGTCGGGTAGCAAAAGCCGGCGCGGACCGGGCGGTGCCTCTTCAGCCGCTTCGGCCTCGGGTAGCATGGGTAGGGGCGCTGGCTCGTCCTGGGCGGTGAGGGCGCAGGGAAGAAGCAGCGCGAGAAGGAAAGCGGGCAGCCGGTGGTTAACGCGGAAAGCGGTCATCGTCGATCGTCTTCTTTACTGCCACGGTGGGTGGCGGGATGTCCCAGGTGGCAAGAAACGCGGTGCTGCCGATGGCGCCGAGTAGGATCAGTAGTCCGAAAAAGCGAGACAGAAAGCGCATTGCGGTCCGTTCTGGAAGGCCGACTTCGCTGCCGGTCAACACGGTTGGCACAGGGTTTGTCGGCCATGCTATAGTCGCGCCGATCTTTGATGGGACGCAGTCTACCGGCTCGCCTGGGGCGTTTCAACGCACTGCCGCTGCAGGGCACCCTGTTTCGAAGATCGCCTATGGCCGTGATGGACAGCACTTCAGACCCAAGCGCACACACGACGATCGTTCTGGTAGGGTTGATGGGAGCCGGCAAAAGCTCTGTCGGACGTCGCTTGGCGACTCGCCTGGGCTGTCCGTTCGTCGACGCGGATAGCGAGATTGAGACCGAGGCCGGGCAAACCATCAGCGAGATTTTCGCGCAACATGGCGAGGCTTATTTCCGCCGCCTCGAGCGCCGTGTGATCGGTCGTCTGCTGGCCGAGCGCGGGCAGGTTCTGGCCATCGGTGGCGGTGCCTTCATGGATTCCGAGATCCGTGCCCTGATCGCTGCCGGTGCTGTCAGTGTCTGGCTGCGGGCTGCGCTCGAAATCCTGCTGCCGCGTGTGATGCGACGCGACAATCGTCCGCTGCTCAAGCAGGGTGACCCTTGTGAGATCTTGGGCCGCTTGATCGTCGAGCGCTATCCGATCTATGCCGAGGCGGATATCACCGTCGACAGCACGGGCGGACCGCATGAGGTGGTAGTGCGGGATATCATGCAGGCTTTGGAGGAAGTGCGGTGACTAGCAGCGAGACTGTACGGGTGGACCTGGGCGAGCGCGCCTATGACATCGTCATCGGCTTCGGCGTGGTCGGTGACGCGGCGCTATACGTGGCGCCATTGCTGCAGCGTCCACAGGTCGTCGTGGTCAGCGACGATACGATTGCGCCGTTGCTGCTGGCGCCCTTGCGGAATTCGCTTTCCGCCGGTGGCATCGGTGTGGCAGAAATCCTGGTGCCGGCTGGTGAGCGCAGCAAATGCTTCGCTCAGCTAGAAGATCTGCTTGGCCGCATGCTAGCGCTGCCTGTGGGGCGCGATACCATGGTGCTGGCGCTCGGTGGCGGCGTGGTCGGCGATCTCGCCGGCTTCGCCGCCAGCATCGCCTTGCGCGGGCTCGACTTCGTGCATATCCCCACCACGCTGCTGGCCCAGGTGGACAGTTCTGTCGGCGGCAAGACGGCGATCGATACGGCGCATGGTAAGAATCTTGTCGGCACATTTCATCAACCGCGGCTGGTGCTGGCGGACACCGCCGCGCTCGACAGTCTGCCACGGCGCCAGATGCTTGCAGGGTATGCCGAGATGGCCAAGACGGCGTTGATTTGCGACGCCACGTTCTTTGCCTGGCTGGAAGACAATGCCGCTGCAGTGCTCGGCGACGGCAATGCTGAGGTGGTTGCGGCCGCGCGGCGGCACGCCATCGCCACATGCTGTCGCATTAAAGCCGAGCATGTGGCAGTTGACGAGCGCGAGACCGGCAAGCGGACTCTGCTCAATCTTGGACACACTTTCGGCCATGCCCTTGAGGCCGAGCTTGGCTATTCGGAGGCGCTGCTGCATGGCGAGGCGGTGGCCATAGGCATGGTTATGGCCTACGAGATGTCGGCTAGGCTCGGCATGTGCGAGGTGGCGAATGTGGCGCGCGTGCGAAATCATCTGGAGAGTGTCGGTCTGCCAACCGCGCCGCCGCCCCAGCACCGCTGGTCGGCAGCGGATCTGTTGGCGCACATGGCGCACGACAAGAAAGTGCGCAAAGGCAAGCCGGTTCTGGTACTGAGCCGCGGCATCGGCGAGGCCTTCGTCTATCGCGACGCGGGCGAAGCAGATATTCTGCCGGTGCTTGAGGCGGCGGTCGCCGGATGAGCGCATCATGACCACCACCCTAGTGCTCACGCTGGCCGCGATACTGGTGCTGCTCCTGACATCGGCTTTCTTTTCCGGCTCCGAGACGGCGCTAACCGCCGCCTCGCGCTCGCGTCTGCATCACTTGGCGCAGCGTGGCAACGCACGGGCCCGCCTAGTCGAGCGCCTGGTCGCGCGGCGCGAGCGCATGATCGGCGCCATCCTACTCGGCAACAATGCAGTCAATATTCTCGCGTCGGCGCTGGCCACTAGCCTGATGCTCGGGTTTTTTGGCGAGGCTGGCGTGGCCTACGCAACCATCGCCATGACGGCACTGATCTTCATTTTCGCGGAAGTGCTGCCTAAGACTGCCGCCATCCGCAATGCCGAACGCACTGCGCTTGCTGTGGCACCCGTGCTGCGCCCGGCGGTCTCGGTGCTGGCGCCGGCTGTGGCCGCTGTCGAGGTGGTGGTGGGGGCGATGTTGTGTTTCGGCGGCCGGCGCGAGGCAGGCAAGCGCCTAGTGCCCGTTGCTGACGAACTGCGCGGGCTGTTTGACCTGCATGCGCAGGAGGGTCATGTGCGCAAGCATTATCGCGACATGCTGCGCAGCATTCTCGACCTCTCAGAAGTCGAGGTGGCGGAGATCATGACCCACCGCAAGGTGATGGTGATGCTCAATGCAGACCTACCGATCCCCGAGGCCCTGGCGGCGGTGCTCGAAAGTCCCTTTACGCGCATACCTTTGTGGCGTGATAATCCGGACAACATCGTGGGTGTGTTGCATGCGAAAGCGATGCTGCGCGCCATGCGCCGCCACGGCGGCGAGGCCGAGGAACTTGATCTCGCGGACCTGGCAGCGGCGCCTTGGTTTGTTCCGGATACCACCAGCCTAGCCGAGCAATTGGCGGCGTTCCGCGCCCGCCACGAGCATTTCGCTCTGGTGGTCGACGAATATGGTAGCCTTGAAGGCCTTGTCACACTCGAAGATATTCTCGAGGAGATCGTCGGCGAGATATCGGACGAATACGACCGACCGCAGACTGATGTGCAGCGTCAGTCCGATGGCAGCTACGTGGTAAAAGGGGCGTTGACCATTCGCGACATTAACCGTGCGCTCGACTGCCGCATCCCAGACGAAGAGGCGGTGACAGTCGCCGGCCTGGTGATCCACGAAGCCGAGCGCATTCCCGGTGTCGGCGAGAGCTTTGAGTTGCATGGCTTTCGCTTCGAGGTGCTCGGGCGGGCCGAAAACCGCCTGACAGCCTTGCGGATGACGTCACTCAACAAGGCCTAGCGTTTGGTCTATGAGATGGTCATCATCATGCCATTGTAGTCTCCGCCGACCGCCAAACCAGTCATACCCGCCGCATAAGTGTGCCAGAGCTGTCCGCCGGCCGACCAGCTGGGGGATTTCGAGGGCCGCTTCACCGATATTGTGACCTGTCCGTTCACCAACGAGTGGCGCGGCTGGCCATGCATGCTGCACCAGCTCGTCGGCGGGCACGGTGGTTGTACCCATCTCAGCTAGTTTCTCGGGAGCACGGGAACAACCTGTTTCCAGACCTCTAGCTTTATCGCGCCACCTAACGTGGCGATGAGGCTTTGTCGGCTTCTTCGGGCGTTTGTGTCGTCAGAGAGAGGGCATGAAGACCGGCAGCGAATTCGTCGACCAGCAAGCCGTTAATCAGGCGCTGGCGCTCCACGAGCGATTGTCCGGCGAAAGCCTCGGCCACGATGTACACACGGAAATGGCTGTCGCCACCTGGCCGCGAGCCGGCATGGCCGGCATGCAGGCGGGATTCGTCGACGATGTCGAGTTGGCTCGGCGACAGCTCGTTGGCAATCTTTTGCCGTATTGATTCACCAATCGTCACGATCTGGCTCCTTGCCTTGTTTCGCGCCTGTAACCTCGTCATATTGGCCCTATGAAGGGCTCGAGAGCAACGCGCCAACAGAGAGTACATTCCTGGTTCGGGAAGAGCGTGGCGACGGCGCGCGGCTGTGAATGGCCCGATTGCCCCGAGATGGGCGATTATCGGGCACCGAAATCGCCGAACGAGTTGCGCGAATACCTATGGTTCTGCCTAGATCATGTACGCGAGTACAACAGGGGCTGGGACTATTTCGCAGGTCTCGACGAGGACGCCATCGAATCCATCCGCCGGCGCGATTCGGTGTGGCATCGCCCGACTTGGCCCCTTGGTGTGCGCCATGGCAATTTCGCCGACCACGGGCGGGACCCCTTCGGCTTCTTTAGGGATGATGGGGGAACGCCGCCGCCATGCTCTGATATGCCACGCGACGATGCCCTTGCCCAACTGGGGCTTGACCGGAATGTTACCCTGGAAGAGCTCAAAAGCCGCTATAAGGCGCTTGTCAAGCGTCACCATCCGGATGCAAATGGCGGCAGCAAGGCCTCGGAAGAACGGCTCAAGAGCATCAACGAGGCCTATACCTATTTGCTTAATGCCGTTGGCGCGTAACCTGCGAAGCGAACACCCCAGTTAGGACGGACTGAAGTATGCCCACCACTCAGGCCACCGCCGAGGCGGTGCAGAATGCGGATCGAATGCTCGATATCAAAGTGTCGGTGCGACAGACCTTCGGCATCGACACAGATATGGTCGTGCCGGGCTTTTCTGAGCCGGAAGAGCACGTGCCGGATTTTGACGACGCATATCAATTCGACCCCGAGACGACGCTGGCGATCCTGGCCGGCTTCGGCCATAACCGCCGCGTCATCATCCAGGGTTACCACGGCAGCGGCAAGTCAACCCATATCGAGCAGGTTGCGGCGCGGCTGAACTGGCCCACTGTTCGGGTCAATCTCGACAGTCATATCAGCCGTATCGATCTTGTCGGCAAGGACGCTATCGTGCTGCGTGACGGCCAACAGATCACCGAGTTTCGCGAGGGCATCCTGCCGTGGGCGCTGCAATCACCGACGGCGCTGGTGTTCGATGAATACGATGCCGGGCGACCCGACGTAATGTTTGTTATCCAGCGTGTGCTGGAGGTTGATGGCAAGCTGACCCTGCTCGACCAGAATCGGGTTATCCGTCCGCATCCGGGCTTCCGGCTGTTCGCGACCGCGAATACCGTCGGGCTCGGCGATACCACCGGCCTGTACCATGGTACACAGCAGATCAACCAGGGTCAGATGGACCGCTGGAACATTGTTGCCACCCTTAACTATCTACCGCATGAGCAGGAGACGGGGATCGTTGCCGCCAAGGTGCCGAACTTCGACAATGAGGATGGGCGCAAGCACTTGGAGGCCATGGTAGAGCTTGCCAACCTGACTCGCACAGGTTTCATCAACGGCGATATCTCCACCGTCATGTCGCCGCGCACCGTCATCACCTGGGCTGAGAACGCCGAAATCTTTAACGATTTCGCTTTCGGCTTCCGTGTCACGTTCCTAAACAAGTGCGACGAGAGTGAGCGTCCGGTGGTGGCCGAATACTATCAGCGCTGCATGGGCGAGGAACTCAAGGAGAGCGCCGTCAACCTTTTGGTCAGCTAAGGCTCGAAGCGCGTGTCCGGCGAGCGTAGGTCCGAGGCATTCAAGCGTGCGGTGGCAAGCACCACGCGGGCTATTGCCGTGGATGGCGAACTCGAAGTCAGCTTCGGCGCCAATGCCGCACGCCTCGACGGCGAGCGTGTGCTTCTGAGGGCGCCGTCGCGGGAGCTGAGTTCGGAAGAGATCGGTGGGCTGCGCGGAGAGGCTGATGCGCTGGCGCTGCGCAAACGTCATCATAATGCCGCCGTGCACAATTCTAGGCGCCCGCCGGGCCAGGTCGCCCAGGCCATTTACGACGGCTTGGAACAGGCTCGGTGCGAGGCCCTCGGTGCAAACAGCATGCGCGGGGTGGCAGATAACCTGGATGCGGCGGTGGCCAGCCGCTGTGAGAATTTGCGCCTCGACCAGATAGTACACAAGGACGATGCGCCGATCCACGAGGTGATCACGCTATTGGTGCGCGAAAAGCTCATAGGTATCGCACCACCGGAGAGCGCGCAGCGCGTCTGCAACCTCTGGCGGCCCTGGCTGGACGAGCGCGCGGCAGAAGACTTCGACGCCCTCTCCGGCCAGTTGCGCGACCAGGAGGGCTACGCCAAGCGCATGCGTAAGCTCATTGCCCATCTCGAGTTTGCCGATGAGGCTGAAAATGATCCGTCAAGCATGGAGGCTGATTCCGGCGATGATGATGCCGACGATCAGGATGCCGAGGCGCAGGGGGAGGGCGAGGGCTCGGACCAGCCCGTCGAGATGGAAGGTACGGCCGGTGAGGACGCGGACGATTCCGATGCGGATGACATTGCTGAGGTGGAAATTGAGGGCGTCGATGAGGCTAGCATGGACGGCGATGACGAGGCGCCTGCTGACGGCGAGCCCTGGCGTCCGCCATACGATCAGTCGAACCGGCGTTTGCCGCCTTATCATGCCTTTGTCGAAGAATTTGACGAGGTGGTTGAGGCGGGTGAGCTCAGCGAGCCGGACGAGCTAACGCGCCTGCGTGGGCACCTCGACCAGCAGCTTTCCAGCATGCAGGGTGTCATCACGCGGCTGGCCAACCGTTTGCAGCGGCGCCTGATGGCCAAGCAATTACGCTCTTGGGAATTTGATCTGGACGAGGGCATCCTCGATACGGCGCGCCTTGCGCGCGTCGTTACTAGTCCGACTTATCCGCTTTCCTACAAGCAGGAGAAAGAGACCACCTTCCGTGATACGGTGGTCACGCTGTTGATCGATAACTCAGGTTCCATGCGGGGGCGGCCGATATCGGTGGCGGCGATGAGCACAGATATTCTGGCCCGCACGCTGGAGCGCTGTGCGGTGAAGGTCGAGATCCTCGGCTTCACGACACGTGCTTGGAAGGGCGGGTGCGCACGCGAGAAATGGCTGGCAGACGGTAAGCCGTCAAATCCGGGCCGCCTCAACGAATTGCGGCACATCGTCTATAAGGCCGCCGACACGCCATGGCGGCGGGCGCGCAAGAATCTGGGGTTGATGCTGCGGGAAGGCCTGCTCAAGGAGAACATCGACGGCGAGGCGCTGCTCTGGGCCCACCAGCGTCTGCTAGTGCGGCACGAGCAGCGGCGCATCCTGATGGTTATATCGGACGGCGCGCCGGTCGACGATTCAACGCTATCGGTGAATGCGGGAAACTATCTCGACCGCCATCTGCGCGAGGTTATCCAGTGGATCGAGGTGGCATCGCCCGTGGAGCTGTTGGCAATCGGTATCGGTCACGACGTCACCCGCTACTATCGCCGGGCGGTGACCATCGTCGACGCCGAGCAGCTCGGTGGTGCTATGACCGACAAACTAGCGGAGCTGTTCGATGAAGAGCCGGACAGCATCGAGACCGCCTTCCACAGTGTGGCCTAGGACGGTGATTCTGGTCGCGCTGCTGGCTCTGCCGGTGGCGGCCGAGCCCATCGATGTTCGCTCACATACCATTTCCCTGACCCAGGGTGTCCAGGTCAAGGCCCGACTCGACGGACTGGTCTATCGCGGCGGCCTCGAGCTGACGTCCTCCGACACGCGCTTCGGCGGCTTGTCTGGTCTCGTGGTGTCGGATGACGGAGGGCACCTGCTTGCCATCAGCGACATCGGGCTGTGGCTCGAAGCGAGCCTGCATTATGACGACGAGGGCAATCTGTCGGGTGTGAGCAATGCCGAGGTCGCACCCCTACGGGCCGCCAGCGGGGCGGTCTTGCGCGGCAAGCGCGACGCCGATGCTGAGGCACTGACCGCGCTTGCCGATGGTAGCTACTTGGTCTCCTTTGAGCGTCGCCACAGAGTGCTCCGCTATGCCGCGCCCGGGGCTGACGGCATAGCGGTCTGGATGCCGGAGGCGCTGGCGTCGGTGGATGGCAATGGCGGGCTCGAAGCTTTGGTTCCATTGGGTGACGGGCGCCTGCTGGCACTTTGCGAGGACGAATTCGTCAGCGCTGGCAGGCTTGCCGGCTGGCGCATCGATGGCGAGAAAGCCGAGCCGGTAACCTGGCCCGGAGACGGCTATTTCAAGCCGACTGCCGCCAGCCGTCTGCCGGATGGCCGCGTGCTTGTGCTGGAGCGCGGCTACACCGCCTTCGCCGGCCCTAAGGGCCGCCTGATGCTCATTGAGAATGTGGCCGAAACGGCCCTAAGCCGCCGTGAGATTGCGCGCCTCCAGCCGCCCATCCAGGTCGACAATTACGAAGGGTTGGCAAGCCTCACCATGGCCGGGGAAACGCGGCTGTTCATTATCAGTGACGATAACTTCAACCCCCTGCAACGCACGTTGCTGCTGAGCTTCGCGCTTCCGGATTAGACGGCGACTTGTCCGGCCAGGCCGGCGCGGTGCGCCACGGCATCAGTTGGGCGCTGATCCGGGCGGCCGCTGCTCAAGCAGGGCGGCTTCCTGACGCGCGATACAGTGTCCGGCGGCGGCTTGCCATTGTGGCAGCCGACGCATTAGGGCGCGGTAGGGCAGTAGCAGGAGCGCGGCCATGGCTAGCTTGGCGACGTAGTCGCCAACGGCCCAGGTGACCCAGGGCAGGCCCGTGGCCGCGAAGGCGAGGGCAAAGAAGAGCAGCGTGTCGACGGCCGAGGCGATCAGCGATGAGGCCAGCGGCGCGCGCCACCATTTGAGTTGCCGCATACGGTGGAAAATCACCACGTCGAACAGCTGTGCCACCAGGAACGCCGTGCCGGAGGCGACGGCGATGCGTGGCGTGCTGGCGATGATCGACAGCACTACGGCGAGCAAAAAGCCGACTAAGATCACTTGGCGCGCCCGCGCCGGCCCGAAGGCACGATTCGATAAATCCGTGACCAGGAAAGCGAAGGGGTAGGTGAAGGCTCCCCAGGTTAGCCAGTCGTTGATAGGGAACTGGACGGCGATGTTCGAGACCACGACGACAGCGATCATCGCCGCCACGGGCAGTGCCAACTGTCGCCAAATCGGCAAGGGAGAGCTTATTCGGCCTGCGCGGCCGCCTTGGCGATGCGGTTTTTGAGCCGTCGGCCGAACGCGGTCAGCTCGTTGGTGCGCGCCTTAGCCAGGTAGGCATCGAGCCCGCCGCGGTGCTCCACCGTGCGCAAGGTGGCCGCGGCCACGCGCATGCGCACCGTCCGCCCCAAGGCGTCGCTATAGAGCGAGCAGGGCTGCAAATTGACCTGGTAGTGGCGCGGATTGCGGTTGTGCGCGTGACTTACATGCATGCCGCGCAAAGCACCGGTCCCTGACAATTGACAGCGTCGGGCCATCCTCAACCCCTGCAAATGTTACACCAAAGCTCCGGCAAGGTGCTGGAGAGCGCCGGTTTTATGCTACCGTCGCTGCTGCCGTCAAGAGGTGCGGTCGGTCTCATTGTGGCTCACACAGGGCAGGCGAGGTCTCTCCTCCTCAATTGGGTCTTCTCGAGGGTAGGGCTGCGCCGCCCGCCGGTAATCTCTCTCGCGTGATCGTCGCTACAGTTGCTAGTATTACGACATGGTTAAGCTCGACAAGATCTATACGCGTGGTGGCGATGCCGGAGAAACCTCTTTGGGCGAGGGTAGCCGGGTATCCAAGGATAGTCTGCGGGTCGAGGCCTACGGCACGGTCGATGAGGCCAATGCGGTGATCGGCGTGGCGCGTCTCGATTTAACCGGCGAGGTCGACGCCATGTTGGTGCGCGTCCAGAACGACCTTTTCGATCTCGGTGCCGATCTTTGTATTCCGCCGGGAACGGAACGGCGGCTGGCCCTGCGCGTGGGCGATGCCCAGGTGGCGCGGCTGGAAGCCGAGATTGATACTCTCAACGAGTGCCTGGCACCGCTAAACTCGTTCATCCTGCCGGGCGGCAGCGCAGCCTCGGCGCATCTGCACCTGGCACGTACGGTGGTGCGGCGGGCCGAGCGTCTAGTCTGCCGGCTGGCAGGCGAGGAAAAAGTCTCGGCGAACAGCACCGCCTATCTCAACCGCCTTTCGGACCACCTCTTCGTGCTTGCCCGCGCCCTTAACGACAAAGGCGCAGCGGACGTGCTCTGGCAACCGGGTGAAAACACCTAATAGACGTGGCGAGCCTGCGCGATGGGCTAATTTCGGCTATTACGGACTTGGCTCCGAGCTCAAGGAAAGGTAGCTCGATAAGAATCGTGAGACCAACTATGCCTAGGGCCCCTTAAGGCCAAGAGAGGGATGATAAAAAATGAAAACAGGCTTGGGCATCCTTACCGCCGCTGCTGTGCTGTGCCTTTCCGTTCTGCCTTTCGGCGCGGTGCACGAAGCCTCCGCTGGTATCGCCGAAGGCAAGCGCACCTTTTCGGTGCATTGCTCGCATTGCCACGGCCCCTTTGGGCACGGACTGTTCGGGCCCAGCCTGGTCGACCGCGAGACCCTGCACGGCAACACATACGGCGATATGCTGCTGGTTATCACCAACGGCGTGCCCAATACGGTCATGCGCTCATGGGGTCGTAACTTTTCTGATCAGCGCTTGCACGATGTCGCGACCTTCGTCTTCAGTCTTTACGGAACCGTGGTGGAAGATGGATTTGCGACGAAGAATTGCGCTGGCTGTCCGGCACGGTAACTGCCGTGGCCAAGACCTGTTTTCCGATGTTGCACACCAAGTTCCGACTCGACCTGAAGAAAAAGTTGCGCGCGTTCAAGTTGAAGGACAGCTACCTGAAGCGGGAGGTCAAGCTGTAGATCGCGCTGCTACGCGTGCAGCAGGCCTATGTCCGTCAGGGTCGGCCGGCGCGCCACAATCGTCTAAGGAGCCCGGGACGCTGCCGGCAAGGGCCGCAGCATTCGCAGACTGACCGCCAAGTTTGGTTCCCGCGCTTTCAAGGCCTTGCCGCTTCGAGGAGCGTCCACGCAACTGGGCCCGCTAGAGGACTGTGAAGAGGCTTAGCAGATCATGCCAACACCACCTCGACCAAGGATGTGTCGTGGATGGTGGTTTCGGCCAATCACAAATGGACGGTGCGTATCACGTCGTTGAATAGCTTATTGACCGGCTGTCACGTGCTGTTTATATCGAGCCGCCCGAAGTCAACTATGAGATGGTGCCGACGCCGAGTGCGAGCTGGGAATCAGTTCGAAAATTTAGGGCTTGAGCCGGCTGATCTGGTGGGGATCGCAGCCCGCTTCGATAGCTAAGCCGTCAGGATCTAGGACTTGCAAAGTGCGTTTGGAGACGACCAGCAGGTGGGCCTCACGCAGCTCGCGCAGGGTGCGGTTCACGTGCACTGAGGTCAGGCCCAGGGCGTCGCCGATATGCTCCTGGGTGAGCGGTAGTGGAATCTTAGAGCCGAGCGGTTCGGAGTGGCGTAGGCGCACTCGGTAATAGAGCTCAAGTAGGAATAATGCCACGCGCTCCCGCGCCGAGCGCCGGCCGATACTGGTCAACAGTTCCTCCACCCGCGCCTCGTCGCGGGCGATGGTCCAGAGCAGACGGCTGGCGAGATCCGGCTGCTCGCGGATCATGATTTTAACTTTTTCATACGGGAAAACGCAGAAACTGCAACCGGTCAGCGCCTGGGCCGCATTCTCGGCCGGCGCTGGTAAATCGGCCTGGAAGCCGATGAAGTCACCCGGCAGTAGCACCCGCGTGATCTGCCGCCGCCCGTCTTCCAGCAGGCGGTAATGGAACGCCCAGCCTTCCAGCAGGGTAAACAGCTCGACAACCGGTTCGCCCTGGCGGATGAAGTCGGTGCCGGCCGGGATTGTGCGGTGTCCCGTCTTGTAGCGTTCCATGATCGACAAGTCGGCATCGTCGAGCGGCTCGCAGATAGCTACCTCCCGCACCGGGCAGGCGGCGCAGGGACTGCCAGCCGGCAGCTCGCTAGTCGAGGCCGTCAGCTTGACGGTCAAGATTCTGGTGTTTCCAACTCCATGGCGCTGCGGCGCCTCCCCTTCGCCCTCTCGATCGCGTGGCTAATCTAGATCAAGGAAGCGCAATAGGCCAGCCGTCAATATGCTTGGAGTGTGGGGTCTTTTTTTGATCGTCTATAGCGTCGCTTTGGTGGCGGAGAGGCTCCATGTCCCATAAGGTTGCATTGCTCGTATCCGACGAGGCCGATAACGCGGCCCTGTCGCCGTTCTTCAGCTTGGCGCCTTGGCTGATGCTGGTGCGAAGCCACGGTGAGCGACCGGTCATCCAGCGCATCGACGACCATGACTCCGAGGGCTTGATTTCCTTTATCGCCGGCCTGGCACCGGCACTCATGATATGTGGGCATATCCCGAGTGATGCCGCAAAACGGTTCACCGATGCCGGGATTGACGTCCGCGTCGGCCCGTGCTCCGTACCTGCGATCAGCCTCGTGACACGCGCCCACGTGCTGCCGCACCCCAGAGCGACCACGACACCGAGCGACTGATTCCATACCCTTAGTCGCCGGAGTTTTCGTTCACCAGATCCAGCGCCACATCGACGATCATGTCTTCCTGACCGCCGACCATGCACCGCTTGCCCAGTTCTTCGAGGATGTTGCGGGTATCGATGTCATAGGTCTTTGACGCCGTTTCGGCATGGCGCAGGAAGCTCGAATAGACCCCAGCATGGCCGAGCGATAGGGTCTCGCGGTCGACCCGTACAGGCCGGTCTTGCAGTGGGCGGATCAGTTCCTCCGCTGCGTCCATTAAGGCATGCAGGTCGTAGTCGTGCTGCCAGCCCATGCGGTCAGCGACCGCCACGAAGACCTCGAGTGGCGTGTTGCCGGCGCCTGCGCCATGGCCGGCCAGCGAGGCATCAACCCGTGTCGCGCCATGCTGGACAGCGACTACAGAATTGGCGACGCCGAGCGAGAGGTTGTGGTGGGCATGGATGCCGCGCTGGGTTTCGGGCTGCAAGGCTTCAGCAAAGGCGTCGAAGCGATCTGCCACACCCTGCATGGTAAGAGCTCCTGCGGAATCGGTGACGTAGACGCAATGGGCGCCGTAGCTCTCCATCAGCTTAGCCTGTTCGACTAACGGGCCTGGCTCGTTCATGTGAGCCATCATCAGAAAACCCGAGACGTCCATGCCGATCTCTCGGGCACAGGTGATATGTTGCTTCGCGACGTCGGCTTCCGTGCAGTGGGTGGCGATACGCACCGAGCGCACGCCGGCATCGTAGGCACGCTTGAGGTCCTCGACCGTGCCAATGCCGGGGATCAGTAGCGTGGCGAGCGTGGCGTGCTCCAGCACTTCCGCGATGACTTCTATCCACTCTACATCCGTATGCGCGGCGAAGCCGTAATTGAAGCTTGAGCCATTGAGTCCGTCGCCGTGGCAAATCTCGATGGAATCAATGCGCGCGCGGTCGAGCGCTATGGCGATGGCCCGCACCGCGTCGAGACCAAATTGGTGGCGGATGGCATGCATCCCGTCGCGCAGGGTGACGTCTTGGAGGTATAGTTCCGGCATTCTCAACTCCGGTTCAAGGCGATGTAACGTTCGGCCGTCCTGAGTGCGGCCGAGGTCATGATGTCGAGATTACCCGCATAGGCCGGTAGATAATCACCCGCGCCTTCGACCTCGAGAAAGATAGAGGACTTGATGCCGGAAAAATCACCATAGCCCGGAATGTGCAGCGGATTGTTGTCACCGAAATGCTCGAACTGCACCTTCTGCTTGAGTCGGTAGCCGGGCACGTATTGCTGGACCTGGGTCACCATTTCGCCGACCGAGCGCTCTATCTCTTCCGGTTCACTGCCTTGGCTGAGGGTGAATACGGAATCGCGCATGATCAGCGGCGGTTCTGCAGGGTTGAGTACGATGATAGCCTTGCCGTGCCCGGCACCGCCGACGCGCTCCAGTCCGGAGGCGGTGGTGCGTGTGAACTCGTCGATATTGGCGCGCGTGCCGGGGCCGGCCGACTTGCTGGCGATGGAGGCGACGATCTCGGCATAGGGCAGGGTCTTCGCCACCCGACCCACCGCGTACACGATGGGGATGGTGGCCTGGCCGCCGCAGCTCACCATGTTGAGATTGGGCTCTGCGAAATGTTCCTCCATGTTGACAACGGGTACGACGTAAGGGCCGACCGCGGCGGGAGTCAGATCGACCATGCGCTTGCTATGTCTATGGCAGACTTCGGCGTGATGGGCGTGCGCCTTCGCCGAGGTGGCGTCGAAGACGAGCTCGATGGCGGCGAACTCTGGCATCTCGACGAGACCATCGATGCCTTTGGCGGTGGTCGCGATGCCGAGCTTGCGGGCCCGCGCTAAACCGTCCGACTCAGAATCGATACCGGCGATTGCCGCCATGCGCAGACTCTCCGATCTGTGCGTTACCTTGACCATCAGGTCAGTGCCGATATTGCCTGACCCGATAATTGCGCAGTTTACGTTTCCGCTCATGTTGTCTCCTATCTCAGGCGCCGGGCAGGGGGCCCAGATGTTTCGCCCAATGGGCCATAACCTCGAGCCCAAAGTCTGTGATCGGAATGCTCGGCTGGCGCGCCGCACCATTGCGCAAGCCGAGCCTTTGGGCAAGCAACTGCTTGCCATAGGCGATGAAGTTCTCAACCGAGCTCATCATGAACACGATCAGCGGCAATAGCTCACGGTGGATGCGCTCGGCCTCGGCGACATTTTCCGGCGTGCCGCTTTGCATCAGCTCGTATATGCGCACCTGCGGATCAAACAAATCTGGCGCAGGAATCATGCCAACGGCGCCAGCACGCAAGGTGTCCGGAAGTTGGATGCCGGCAAAGCCGCCGAAGATATCGAATGCGCCGTCGGTATCGTCGATCAGCTGTTGCACATAGGTAGCCGGACCTTCGCCTTTTAGCAGGCAGATATTCGGATGTTGGCGATTCAGTTCCTTGAGGCCGGCGTTCGAGAGGCTGGTGGCCATCAGACCTGGCGCATTCTGGATGGCCAGCGGCACTGCGGCGCCGTCAGAGACCCGGCCGAAGAAGCGCACATACTCGGCTTCGGGCACGCCGGCAACGGCGGGCGGCTGCAGGATAACCCAGTCGGCGCGGGCCGCCACTGCTGCTTTTACGAATTCGATTTGACCCGGAACGCTACCCTCGCCCACTGTCACCGCGTAAGGCACGCGCCCAGCGATATCCTCGCCGACCCAGTCGATGAGCTGACGGCGCTCGGTCACGTCGAGCTTACCGACCTCGGTGGCGAGCCCCATGACGGCTATGCCGTGTGCACCACCTGCGATACAGCCCTCGACCTGGCGGCGCGTGGCAGCGCGATCAAGACGCCCGTCTTCGTCAAAGAAGCTGTAGAGGATTGGATAAATCCCGTGGAAGTTCGTATGTGCCACCGTCTTGTTCCTCAATAGGTTGCGCGGCCGCCAGAGATATCATAGACGGCGCCAGTGCTGAAGCTGCAATCCTCTGACGATAGCCAAGCAATCAATGCTGCAACTTCTTCCGGCTGTCCAATTCTTCCCATGGGAATTTTGGAGATGAGATAGTTGTTTTGTTCGGGTGTATTCTGCTTGAGGATAGCTGTCTCGATAGCTGCGGGGGCGATGCAGTTGGCGATTACGCCCGTGCCAACTGTCTCCTTGCCGAGAGACTTGGTAAAACCGATCACGCCCGCTTTGGCCGCGCTGTAGTGGGAGGCATTGGGGTTACCCTCCTTACCGGCGATGGAGGAGATATTGACGATGCGGCCATAGCCAGCCTCGATCATCTGCGGCAGCACGGCGCGGCAGCAGAGGAAGGTGCCGGTGAGATCGATGTCGACTACGCGACGCCAGTCATCGATTGACATATTCCAGACCGTTGCATTGGTGCCGCCGATACCGGCGCTGTTAATGAGAATGTCTATCTTGTCGTGGGTGGCAAGGGTATAGGCGAGCGCGCGATCAACTGATGCCACGTCGCTGACATCCATGACGGCAGTTGCGAAGCCGTCCTTTTGGGCGTTAGCCAGCGCGGCCTCGTCGCGGTCCCACAGAACTGGGTTGGCGCCCGAGGCCAAAATGCGCTGTGCGGTCGCATGGCCGAGGCCGATGGCTCCACCCGTGATCACGGCCACTCGGCCGGCGAGATCTATGGCATTCATGACGGCTGTCTCTCCCACGGTTGCTCCCATGGCTTAATAAACCACGAATGGGATAACGGTAATTAGGATTCCATGCATTTCTGCAGTACTGCTGCCACCGTAAGTTCGTACTGGCCTCATTGGCTCGCTACGAAAAACAAAATTCTTTATCTGATCGAGCTTTGAAGTGCGTCTCTCAGGTCTAGTTTATTTAATGGGTCGCCGGAAATATCTTGTCTGTCTGCCAGTGGGTGGGACAGGTGTGTTAGGCTCGAAACACATGGAGGACCGAGGTATGCATAAACTTGTGATGGTCGCCTTCGCGGCTAGTTTGGCAATGCCGGTGATGGCGGCGGATATGAAGGCGCTGGTGGCCGAGAGCCGCGGAACCATCAAAGATTTTGTGAGCTCGCTTAAAGCCGCGCTGGTCGTCGCCGTCGAGTCAGGTGGGCCGCTGCATGCGATCGGTGTCTGTAATATGGATGCGCCGGCCATCGTGGCCAGCCAATCTGTGGCCTTCCGCGGCCGCGTGGGCCGCACCAGCCTGCGCCGTCGCAATCCCGCCAATGCTCCGGACAGTTGGGAGCACGATGTGCTCAATGCTTTCGAAGTGCGTCTGGCGGCGGGCGAGGGTATTTCCGGCATCGACCATGCCGAGGTGGTCAGGGAAAACGGGCGCACGGTATTCCGCTACATGAAGGCCATTCCCACTGGTGGTGTCTGCCTGACATGCCACGGCGACGACCTCGATCCCGAGATTGCCGCCGCGATCGACGCGCGCTATCCGGACGATCAGGCGCGAGGCTTCGCCATGGGTGATATCCGTGGCGCCTTCACCGTGCGCCGGCACCTTGACTGAGGCGACCGGCTGCCATCTATCACAAGGCGTTATCGATGTCGGCCAGGAAGCCGTGCACCTCTTCCATCATCGAATAGGTATAGAGCGGGATATGCTGTGGTGCTTGCGCATTGCCGCGGTCCTGTCTAATACCGGGGCGCCCAGACCCGTGCCCGACATCCGGAGGATATAATCGATGAGCGAGAGCCGTATCGGCGTTTATCCCGGCACTTTCGATCCGCCGACCCTGGGGCATATGGATATCGTCACCCGGGCGCTGCGCGTGGTTGACCGACTGGTGGTTGCAATCGCCATCAACGCGGGCAAGGGCCCTATGTTTGAGGTCGACGAGCGCGTGGCGATGGTCGAGGACTGCCTGCGTGCAGCTAGTATCGGTGAGCGCGTGTCAGTGGTGCCATTCAGCAATCTTTTGATGCATTTTACCTTGGAACAAAAGGCCGGCGTCATCATTCGTGGTCTGCGCGCCGTGTCCGACTTTGAATACGAGTTTCAGATGGCCGGCATGAATGCCCGCCTTGAGCCCGAGGTCGAAACCGTGTTTCTGATGGCCTCGGAAGGCATCCAGTTTATCTCTTCACGGCTGGTAAAGGAAATATTCCTGCTGGGGGGCGATGTGACACCCTTTGTGACGGAAAATGTTGCACGCTGCCTGGAGGAGCATATATCTCGGTAGGACCCCGGCCGCACCCGACCACAACGCCGCTAGCCCGGGAGGCACACATGCGACGATTTCTGCTGTCAATTCTTACAATAGCGAGCCTAGCCGTGACCGCAACGGAAACCACTGCCGCCGATCCTGAGAGCACCGTTTATATGGATCTTGAAGATGGCCGCGTGGTCATTGAATTGCGTCCCGACTTAGCACCCCAACATGTTTCCCGCATTAAGGAGTTGGCGCGTGCTGGCTTTTATGATGGGCTCACCTTCCACCGCGTCATTGAGGGCTTCATGGCCCAGGGTGGCGATCCTTCCGGTAATGGCACGGGCGGCTCGGGTCAGAACATTCCGGCGGAGTTCTCGCCGCCGAACGTGGCCCAGCACGTGCGCGGCACGATGTCTATGGCGCGCGCTCAACACCCTGACAGCGCCGATAGCCAGTTCTTCATCTGCTTCCAACCGGCGCCTTTTCTCGATGGCAAGTACACTATTTGGGGCCAGGTGGTGGAAGGCATGGAGTATGTCGATAACATCAAGCGCGGTGAGCCCGTGCGCGATCCCGACCATATTGTCAGCATGCGGGTTGCCGCCGACGTCGACTGAGCGATATCACTGCGCCTCTCGTGCGCGTTGACGCTTTCGATTTTGATCTACCCAAGGCGCTGATTGCTGAGCGCCCGGCCCGGCCGCGCGATTCGGCGCGGCTGCTATTGGTCGGTGATGAATGCCAGGATTATGTTGTTCGCAACTTGCCGGCGCTGCTGGCGCCGGGGGACCTGCTGGTAGTCAACGACACCAAGGTGCTGCCGGCCCGGCTCACCGGCCGGCGTGGCTCGGCCAAGGTTGAGGCGACGCTACATAAGCGCCTTGGCCAAGGCTGCTGGCGCGCTTTCGTGCGGCCGGCTAAGCGGGTGTCCACAGGCGACGAGATCGTCTTCGCGGCAGATCTGGCGGCGCGTGTGACGGCGCGGCCCTCGGGGCGCGAAGCGGATCTTGATTTTGTGTCGAGCGATACGTCTCTGCAGGTCGCTCTAGAGCGACATGGTACCATGCCCCTGCCGCCATACATTCTGCGGCCGGATGGCGCCGATGTGCGCGACCGCGAGGACTATCAGACATTGTTCGCGGCTCATCCGGGTGCGGTGGCTGCCCCTACGGCCGCGCTCCATTTCACGCCGGGGCTTGTTGATGCGCTTGCCGATCGCGGAATCGAAATGGCGAAGGTGACGCTGCATGTGGGGGCGGGAACCTTCCTCCCAGTCGATGTGGATGACACTGATGATCATCATATGCACGCGGAATACGGCGAGATTTCAGCTGAGACGGCGGCAAGGATAAACGCGGCGAAGCGCGTAGTGGCGGTGGGGACGACGGTGCTGCGTATTCTCGAGAGCGCGGTAGGAGAGGATGGTGTCCGGCCCTTTGCCGGCGAGACTGATATCTTCATTACGCCAGGCTTCCGCTTTCGCGCGGTAGATCGTTTACTAACGAATTTTCATCTGCCTCGCTCAACCCTGTTCATGCTGGTATCCGCGTTTGCCGGCCTCAAGCGCATGCAGGCGGCCTATGCCTATGCCATCGCCCAGGGCTTTCGCTTCTATTCCTATGGTGACGTTTGTCTTTTGAGGCGGGGCTCGGCATGACGGGGTTCGGGCTCACCGTGACGGCGCGTGACGGAGCGGCCCGCTGCGGCCATCTGGAGACCGCGCACGGTACCATTTTGACCCCAGCCTTCATGCCCGTTGGCACCGCCGGCACGGTCAAGGGAGTGATGCCCGAGGCAGTGGCGGCGAGTGGCGCGGATATCGTGCTTGGCAACACCTACCACCTGATGCTGCGTCCTGGCGTTGAGACGGTAGAAAAGCTCGGCGGTTTGCGCCGTTTCATGGGCTGGCCGGGGCCGGTGCTGACGGACTCGGGCGGTTTTCAGGTCATGTCGCTGGCTGCATTGCGCTCCCTCGATGAGGATGGCGTCGATTTTCAATCCCATATCGACGGCAGTCGCTGCCGCCTAACCCCAGAAAGCGCTATCGAGATCCAGCATCGCCTCGGGTCGACCATCACCATGGTGCTCGACGAATGCGTGCCTTATTCCGCCAGCGAGGACCAGGTCGAGGCGTCGATGCAACTTTCCATGCGTTGGGCTGGGCGCTGCCGCGAGGCCTTTGTTGAGCGGGAAGGCCACGCGCTTTTCGGCATCGTCCAGGGCGGCGTCCACCCGGCGCTGCGCCAACAGTCGGTGGCAGCGCTACGCAAGATAGGCTTCGACGGTTACGCTATCGGCGGCCTTGCGGTCGGTGAGGGACCAGAGTTGTTGTGCAAAATCAGCCGCTCGACTACCGCCCTATTGCCAGAGGACCGGCCGCGTTATCTCATGGGCGTGGGGCGGCCAGAGGACGTCGTGGCGGCGGTGGCTGCTGGCGTCGACATGTTCGATTGTGTGCTGCCGACCCGCTCAGGGCGCAACGGTCAAGCCTTCACGCGCCGCGGCAAGGTTAACATCCGCAATGCCCGCCACGCCGGCGATCCGCGCCCTCTCGAAGACGGCTGCGCCTGCCCGGTGTGTGCTGGTTACAGCCGCGGCTATCTGCATCATCTCGTGCGCAGTGACGAGATCCTCGGTGCGGTGCTCATGACAATGCATAATCTCACTCACTATCAGACCCTGATGGCCGCTTTGCGCGACGCTGTGGTGGCAGAGAGTTTGACGGCCTTCATAGAATCTTTTGTGGCCGGCCTGGAGGTCGGCGACATAGCGTCACTTTAAACGGTGAAAATTAATTATTTTATATAATAATATTATATCAGTGTAATAATCGAGTTGAATAATATAATAAATTAATAAACGTTAATAAGTAATTGAAAAAAATAATTAAAATTTGAACAAAATGATCATTGTCACTGATCTCCCGGCGTGGAAAGAGAGGTGGCAAAATAAATTAAAATTTTGATTTTTAATCAATAACTTGTGGGAGATATATCAAGCTGCACTAATCGCGCACGAAGGGGTTGCTGCGGCGCTCCTCGGCGAAGGTTGAGGTGGGGCCGTGGCCGGGGATGAAGGTGGTTTCGCCGCCAAGCGGCCAGAGCCGTTCTCGGATTGACCGCAGCAGCGTCTCGTGGTCGCCTTTTGGAAAATCGGTACGTCCGATGGAGCCCCGAAAGAGCACGTCGCCAACCTGGGCGAGCTTCGTGCCGGCATGGTAAAAGACGATATGGCCCGGCGTGTGTCCCGGGCAATGGATCACGTCGAGGGTGATCTTGCCAAAGTGCACCGTGTCGCCGCCGTTGAGCCAGCGCGATGGCGTGAAGCTTTCGGCACCCGCGAAGCCGAAGCGCTCGCCCTGTTCCTCGATGCCGTCGATCCCGAACTTGTCATCGATATGTGGGCCCTCGATGGATGCTCCAGTATGCTCACCAAGGACAGCCGTGCCGCCGACGTGATCAATATGCCCATGGGTGAGAAAAATCTGCGCAATTTCGGCCCCTTGCTCCTTGGCAACGGCTAGCACGTGCTCGATATCGCCACCGGGGTCGATGACGGCTGCCTTGCCCGTCTCGGTGCAAACGAGCAGGGTGCAATTCTGTTGAAAAGGCGTTACCGGTATTATTGTCGTACTCAGCTGTGACGTCATGGTTGCTCCGTTTCTGACGCCCCATGGTTAGCACATGTCAAAACCGGATCACTAGACCGTCATGCATATTGCCTTCAGCCGATTTTCGGTGTTCTATAGCCCACTGATTGCAACCTTCGCGGGCGCTCTCGATGTCTTTCAGCATGCGGGGTTGATCAGCACTCGCCACGCATACGAAAAAGTGGTGGTGGCTCCGCCAGTCTAAGCGTGCGCCCGGCCTCTTGTTGCCAAGCGTGACCCAGGCTCCGACGGGTGAGGCAGTATTGCCAAGATATTGCCTAATCACGGCGGAGATGGCCTGCACCGTTCCAACCGGGCTTGTTGCTTCTGTATCCCATAGATGTTCCTGCATCAGCAGCGTGCGAAACGCCTCGTGATGGTCGCTGCTGCTGCGGTAGAGTGCATCAGCGATGGTACCGATCGCCGCGTGGCAGCCGTCCTCTAGGCGGGCCTCCGCTTGCGCCACGCGCAACAGGGTACGTGCTTGGGGAAAATAGACCTGCTCCAGCGGGCGGCGTGTGAACCGCTCCACGTGAGGCTATTTGTTCAGGTCCGGCGATAGCAGTTGTTAGGTCATGGGCTACAACGAGATAGAAGCAGATGGGTTGCAACAAGAATTTAGGTTTTTACCCTTGGGCAGCAGCGCTTTAATTTTGGCTGATAACTATTGGCAATATTTGGTGCGGCGCTCATAAACTCTCAGGCGAGGAAAGGCGAGATATGGCGAAGGTCGGCTGGCGAGGTGGCAAATAATCGACGACGATGATGTCGTCGCCTATGGGCAATGGGTCGTGCGCCGCCGCTGGCTGGTCGCTGGCCTGTCGATCGTTATCGCCATTTTGTTGGCAAGCGGTGGGCGATTTCTTACGTTCTCGACTGATTACCGCGTTTTCTTCAGCGAGAAGAACCCGCAGCTCACGGCGTTCGAGACACTGCAGAACGTCTATTCCAAGGACGATAATCTGCTGGTCGCGATAAAGCCTGGGGAAGGAAACCTGTTTACCGCCGAGACCCTGGCGACAGTGGCGGCGTTTACCGAGGCTGCTTGGCAGACCCCGTTCTCGACCCGTGTCGACTCTCTGACCAACTATCAGCACAGCGAGGCCGATGGCGACGACTTGATCGTGGAGGAGCTGGTTGATGCCGATGCCGAACTCGGTGCGGAAGCACTCGCCCGGATCAAGGCGATTGCTCTTGCCGAGCCCCTCATCGTCGATCGCCTGACCAACCGTGACGGGCGCACAGCAGGCGTCAACATCACTATGATGTTCCCCCAGGCCAATATGACTGAAGTACCGGCTGTCATGGCACATATCCGCGCCCTGGTGGCTGAGTTTGCTGCAGCGCACCCCGAACTGCAATTCGTAATCAGCGGCAACACGGCGTTGAGCAATGCGTTTGCCGAGCTCAGCCAGTCGGACATGGAGAGCCTCGTGCCACTCATGTACGGCGCCCTGGTGCTCGTTATGATCTGCTTTCTGCGCTCGGTGGTGGGCACCATTGGTGCGGTGGTCGTGATCGGGCTGTCGGCCGCCGCAGCTATGGGCTTTGGCGGCTGGATCGGCGTGGTGCTGACGCCGCCATCGGTGACTGCGCCGACGATCATCCTCACCGTGGCTGTTGCCGACTCGATCCACATCCTGTCAACCATGCTGAAGGAGATGCGCCTTGGGCGTGGGCGTCATGAGGCCATCGTTGAGGCTCTGCGCATCAACATGCATCCAGTATTCCTTACCAGCCTGACCACCGCCATCGGCTTCGCCAGCCTGAATTTCTCCGATGCGCCGCCGTTCCGCGATCTCGGCAATCTCACGGCCTATGGAATTATTGCGGCTTGGCTCCTGTCGGTGACCCTGCTACCGGCGCTGATGGCGTTGCTGCCCGGCGGTGCCCGCGTGCGCGAGACCAAGGGCCCCGATATGCTTGAGCGCGGCATGGCCTCTCTTGCCGAGCTTGTCATCGCTAGGCGCAAGCCGCTGCTCTGGGGCACTAGTGCTGTGATCGTGGCACTCGTGACGATGATCCCGCGTATCGATCTGAACGATGCCTTTGTCGACTATTTCGACCGCGGTGTGCCGTTCCGCGATAACACGGACTTCATCATGGAGAACCTGACGGGCATCTACCAACTACACTATTCGCTTTCCGCCGGCGAGGCCGGAGCGATCGCTGAGCCGGACTATCTGGAGCGCGTAGACGCCTTTGCCGACTGGTTCACTGGGCAACCGGGGGCGCTGCATGTGAACAGCATCACCGATGTCATGCGGCGCCTAAACCGCAACATGCATGGCGACGATCCGGCGTACAATACGCTGCCGGACGATCGGTAACTTGCTGCGCAATATCTATTGCTGTACGAATTATCTTTGCCATACGGTCTGGATCTCAATAACCAGATCAATGTTGATAAATCGGCAACGCGTGTCGTAGTGACGACAGAAAACCTTACCACGCGAGAGTCCCGGGCTTTGATGGCACGCGCCGCGGTCTGGCTCGACAGGAATTTTCCGACTGCGAGGAAGGCCGAGGCAACGGGTCCTGTGGTCATGTTCTCCTACCTGTCGGAGCGCAACATCAACAGCATGATCCTCGGCACCATTGTCGCCATTCTGCTGATATCGACTTCGCTGATTCTGGCCCTGCGCGACTTGCGCCATGGCCTGGTTAGCTTGATCCCCAACACCGTGCCGGCGCTTATGGCCTTCGGCTTTTGGGGCATATTGGTGGGCGAGATCGGCGTTGCGGCCTCGGTTCTCGGTGCGGCTAGCCTCGGTATTATCGTCGATGACACAGTGCATTTTCTGAGTAAGTACCTGCGCGCGCGCCGTGAGCAGGGACTGTCGGCGGAAGATGCCGTCCGCTACGCGTTTGCTACGGTCGGTGTTGCCCTGACCGTCACTTCCTTTGTCTTGGTCGGAGGCTTTTCCGTACTTGCCCTATCGAACTTTCTGCCCAACGAGGTGATGGGCCTCATGATGGCTATCGCGATCGCCTGCGCGCTGCTGGCCGATTTCTTACTGCTGCCGCCGTTGCTCATCGCCATGGACGCAGGGAAGCGCTCGGCGGCCAATGCCAGTACCCGATCAGAACCGTAAGGCACGGAGTAGCCGCTGCGATTGTGGCCACGGAGCTCGTGCCGCCACTACTTTCCGGCACTTCCGTGACAGTGTTTTCACGTTACAGCAGGTTATGCGGGGCTACCCCTAGCAGCCGGCGTCAGCTCTCGGCAAGAAATGCGGCCAGCAAATACGCTGCTGCGGCGGTGGGACTTTCGTGGCCTTCTGATACGGCGTTCTCGACCTCGGGCAGGCAGGCGGCCACGGCGGGGGAGGTGCGCAAGCGTGCTGCGAGGGTCTCGCTGACTTCTGACCACATCCAAGCGAGCGCCTGTTCCGAGCGCCGTGCGGCCAGCTCGCCGGCGGTATCGAGCGCTTCTCGGTGGGCCTCGACGGCCTGCCAAACCTCGGGGATGCCGCCTCCCTCCAGCGCCGAGGCGGCGAGCACCGGGGCGCGCCAGTGGGGTGACGTCGAGCGCAACAGGTCGAGGGCGTTCTGGTAGTCAGCGCGGGTGCGCAATGCGATATCGGCCAAGTCTCCGTCGGCCTTGTTCACTACCAGCAAGTCGGTGCTCTCGATGATGCCGCGCTTAATGCCCTGTAACTCGTCACCGGCGGCAGGCGCCAACAGGAGCACAAACATGTCGACCATGTCGCGCACGGCGACCTCGACCTGGCCGACGCCGACGGTCTCGACGATCACCACGTCGAAGCCCGCTGCCTCGCAAAGCAGCAGCGCCTCGCGGCTGCGTCGAGCTACACCGCCGAGGCTTCCGCCAGAGGGGCTGGGGCGAATGAATGCTTGCGGCGACCGGCCAAGTTTCTCCATGCGTGTCTTGTCCCCGAGAATCGAGCCGCCCGCGTGGGCGCTGGTGGGGTCAATGGCAAGCACGGCAAGGCGGTGTCCGGCCTTAATTAGCTGTGTGCCGAGGGCCTCAATGAATGTCGATTTGCCCACCCCGGGCGCACCGGAGATGCCGAGCCGGATGGCCTTGCCGGTGTGCGGCATGAGAGATTCGAGCAGTGTTGTGGCGTCCGCACGATGATCGGTGTGGGTTGATTCAATGAGTGTGATGGCACGGGCGAGCGCCCGGCGGTCGCCGTTGCGGATTGCTTTGGCACGGTCTTCGGCGTTACTCACGCCGCACGCCGGCGCGCCTGAAGTAGGCCGAGAATCTCGCTCGCGGCAGCGGGGATGTTGGTTCCGGGCCCGAATATCGCACCGACACCGGCTGTCTTCAGCTCAGCGTGGTCGGGCTCGGGGATGACGCCGCCGCAAACTACGAACACGTCGCCCGCGCCTTGCGCACGCAGGCTCTCAATCATTTCCGGCACCAGCGTCTTGTGGCCGGCCGCCTGGCTGGAGATACCGACGATATGCACGTCGTTCTCCAGGGCCTGCCGCGCCGCCTCTTCTGGGGTCTGGAACAGCGGTCCGATGTCGATGTCAAAGCCGAGGTCGGCAAAGGCAGTGGCTATGATCTTGGCGCCGCGGTCATGGCCATCCTGGCCGAGCTTGACCACCAGCATCCGTGGATGCCGGCCCTCGTGCTCTGTGAAGGCGGCGACCTGGCTACGAATTTTAGCAAGATCCTCGTCCGGGTAAGCCGCACCATAAATACCTGTCACACCACCTGTTGAGGCGGTGTGGCGACCATATTCCTTCTCTAGCGCCATGGAGATCTCTCCCACCGTGGCACGTGCCTGCGCCGCATCTACCGAGAGTGCCAACAAGTTGCCGTCACCGCTGGCCGCTGCGGCCGTCAGCGCGTTGAGCGTCGTTCGGCAGGCGGTCTCGTCGCGCTCGCGACGCACCCGCTCCAGTCGTGCTACCTGGGCAGCGCGCACGGCGCTGTTATCGATCTGCAGGATGTGCATGGGCTCGTCATGCTCGGGCGCGAAGCGGTTAACCCCGACGATGACTTCCTCGCCGCGGTCAATGCGCGCCTGGCGCCGTGTCGCTGATTCCTCGATCCTTAGCTTGGGCATGCCGGCGGCCACCGCCTTGGTCATGCCGCCCATCGCCTCGACCTCGTCGATCAGCGCGCCCGCGTGCTCGATCAGGCTTGCGGTCAGGCTTTCAACGTAATACGAGCCGGCCAGCGGATCAACGACGGCAGGGATGCCTGTCTCGTGCTGCAGGATGAGCTGCGTGTTGCGTGCAATTCGTGCCGCGGACTCGCTCGGCAGCGCTACCGCCTCATCGAGCGCGTTAGTGTGCAGTGACTGGGTGCCGCCGAGCACGCCCGCCAACGCCTCGATGGTTGTGCGCACAACATTGTTGGTGGGGTCCTGTGCAGTCAGCGAGACGCCTGAGGTCTGGCAATGGGTGCGCAACATCAGCGAGCGCGCATCCTCGGGCGAGAATTCGGCACGCATGCGCTCGGCCCAGAGGTAGCGGGCGGCGCGTAGCTTGGCGATCTCCATAAAGAAATTCATGCCGAGGCAGAAGAAGAATGAAAGTCTCGGTGCGAACTTGTCCACTGGCAACCCGCTGGCGATCGCAGCGCGCACATATTCGAGCCCATCGGCAAGCGTGAAGGCAAGCTCCTGCACGCAGGTCGCGCCCGCCTCCTGCATATGGTAGCCCGAAATCGAGACCGAGTTGAAGCGCGGTATGTGCTCGGCCGTATAGGCGATGATGTCGGCGACGATGCGCATTGAGGGCTCGGGCGGATAGATGTAGGTGTTGCGAACCATAAACTCTTTGAGGATGTCATTCTGGATGGTCCCGGATAGGGTGGCCGGTGCCACACCCTGTTCATCCGCTGCGACGATATAGCCCGCCATGATCGGCAAAACAGCGCCGTTCATGGTCATTGAGACGCTCATCTCGTCAAGCGGAATGCCATCGAAGAGGATTTTCATGTCCTCAACCGTATCGATGGCTACGCCCGCCTTGCCGACATCGCCGGCGACGCGCGGATGGTCGGAGTCGTAGCCCCGATGGGTCGGAAGATCGAAGGCAACCGAAAGCCCCTTCTGACCACCGGCCAGGTTCTTCCGGTAAAAGGCATTGGATTCTTCGGCCGTTGAGAAGCCAGCATATTGCCGCACCGTCCACGGCCGTTGCGCGTACATGGTGGCACGCGGCCCGCGCACATAAGGTGCGATGCCGGGCATGGTGTTCAAATGTGCGAGGCCGTCCAGATCGTCCGCCGTATAGAGCGGCTTGACATCGATGCCTTCCAGCGTTGCCCAGGTCAGGTCGTTGAGCGTGCGTCCCTTAAGCTCACCCGCGGCGGCGGCCTGCCAATCGGCTGTGATTTTGCCAGCGGTCATCCATTTCCTCTTTCTCTGGCGCGGCGGCGGCGGAGTCTATAGCTTTTTCGGAACCGCGAACAGGGGAGGGAAACGTGAGTCTGCATCCGCAATTGATCGAGTTCCTGGCTAGGCTCGAAGAGGCCGGCTATCCGGACCAGACCACCGTGCCATTGGACGAGGCGCGTCAGATCACTGTCGATCGTGCGCAACGTTATTACGGCCCCGAGGAGCCTGTCGGGCGGGTGCTTAATTTCGAAATACCGGGACCTGCTGGGGCCTTGCCAGCACGCCTCTATGCGGTTGCCGGCGAGCATTTGCCGGTGGTGGTCTACTTCCATGGCGGTGGCTGGGTGCTGGGCGACCGCGACAGTCACGATAAGGGCGTGCGCGCGCTGACAAACGCGGCCGGCTGCCTGAGTATTTCGGTGGAATATCGCCTGGCACCGGAAAACTCGTTTCCGGCCGCGGTAGAAGACTGCTATGCGGCTTTGTGCTGGGTGGCGGAGAACGCCGGGCGGTTCGGTGGCGATAGTTCGCGTCTGGCCGTCGCCGGTGACAGCGCTGGGGGCAATCTCGCCACCGTTAGTGCTCTGATGACCAAGGCTGAGGGCGGACCTGATCTCGCTTTCCAGCTGCTCATCTATCCCGTGCTCGACAGCGCGCTGGATACGCCGTCGGCTCGGGAGCATGCTGAGGGACCGATGCTGACGGCCCAGCGCATGGCGTATTTCTGGGATGCCTATGTGCCGAATGCGGCGGACCGAGTTGATTGGCGCTGCGCGCCATTGCGCGCACCCGACCTCTCGGGTCTACCGCCCACCATGATCCTCGCCGCGCCTAACGATCCCTTGTACAGCGAGGGCGAGGCCTATGCCGCACGCCTGGCAGAAGCTGGCGTTGCGGTTGAGCATGTGCCGATGCCGGGCATGTGCCACGCTACCTTCCAAGCACCAGCTCTGCTCGAAGAATCGCGCCGCGGCATCGATCGCGCCGGGGCGGCGCTGAAAAGCGCCTTCGCAAGGTGATTCCGCTTCACGACGACAATCCGATACAATCCATCCCTATCATCACGATTGCACTGATCGCGGTATGCGGCGTTGTCTTTCTTGTCCAGGTTACGGCCGAGCCGCGCGCGGCGATAGAGCTGATCTATCGCTTCGGAGTCATTCCGACGGTGTTGTTGGGGGACACCGAGTTGCCCGAAGCGCTCGGTGCTTTGCCGGCCTGGGCGACCGTGGTCTCGTCCATGTTCCTACATGGGGGTTGGCTGCACATGCTCGGCAATATGCAGTATCCCTGACTGTTCGGAAACAATATCGAAGACGCCATGGGGCATGGTCGCTTCGTCGTCTTCTACCTGGTCTGCGGTATTCTGGCGACGCTGGCGCACGGCATCGCCGATGCCTGGTTCGGAGATCCCCACCATCGGAGCCAGTGGCGCCATCTCTGGCGTGCTCGACGCCTATCTCGTGCTGTATCCCCGCGCGCGTGTTCTGGTGTTGATCTTTCTTGGCTTCTTTGTGCAGACTGTGCGTTTGCTGGCGGTAATCGTGCTCGGCTTCTGGATCGTGCTGCAACTGTTTAGCGCGGTTACGCAATCGACCGAGGCGAGCGGCGTTGCTGTCTTCGCCCATATTGGTGGCTTTGTAGCTGGCATGGCGCTGATCAATTTGTTCAAACGCGGAGTCTAGTGGAAGTCTCGCGAGGCGACGGGAATGGCGTTGCTCTTGGCGAGAAGGTCGAGAAGACATGAGAGGTCGGTGACGTGCTTAGCTATGATGTGGGTGACCAGTCCCTCGCGTTGCAGGGTACCGTCCACCACGAGCAAGCGCGAACTCAGCACGGTGCGGCGATAGCGCTCAAAGACAGGCGGCCAGACGATGATATTGGCAACGCCGGTTTCGTCCTCGAGCGTGGCGAAGACCACGCCTTTTGCCGTGCCTGGGCGCTGGCGTACCAGCACCAGACCGGCGACCGTGACGCGCTTGCCGTTGGCCAGCTTGGCTAGGCGCTCGGCAGGGACGTTTCCGCGTTCGCCAAGCGTCTCGCGCAGTAGCGCTAGGGGGTGGGCCTTCAGCGACAGCCTGAGAAAGCGGTAGTCATCGCTAACCTCTTCACCGAGCTCGGCGGCAGGCAAGGTTACGGCCGGCTCGAAGTCGGCGACCCCGTCGCCGTGGTGGGGCTCGGCGGCAAACAGTGGCAGAGGTGGGGCCTCCAGGCCCTTGACCGCCCAGAGTGCCTGGCGTCGGGTTAGGCCAACTGAGCCGAAGGCATCGGCCTCGGCGAGACGGTTGAGTACCGTGGCCGGTAGACTTGAACGCTGCCACAGCTCGCGGATGCTGCGATAGCCTTCGCTGCGCAGTGACACCAGCCGTGCGCCCTCGTCCTTTGAAAGGCCCTTGATATGGCACAGGCCCAGGCGCAGGGTGACGCCGTCGGTGCTTGCTGTTTCAGGCTCCAGCGTGCAGTCCCATTCGCTGGCGTTTATATCGGGCGGGCGCACGGTGACGCCGTGCTCGCGGGCATCGCGTACCAGCTGTGTCGGGGCATAGAAGCCCATCGGCTGGCTGTTGAGAATAGCGGCCGCGAAGGCGGCAGGATAATGGCATTTAAGCCAGGCTGAAACATAGACTAGAAGCGCGAAGCTGGCGGCATGGGATTCCGGAAAGCCGTATTCTCCAAAGCCTTCAATTTGCTTAAAGCAGCGTTCGGCAAAGTCGCGTGGATAGTCGTTGGCGACCATGCCGTTAACCAACTTCTCGTGGAACTCGTGCACCAGGCCTGCTTTGCGAAAGGTTGCCATGGATCTACGCAATAAATCAGCTTCATTTGGCGTGAAGTCGGCGGCGACCACGGCGATGCGCATAGCCTGCTCCTGAAATAGCGGCACGCCGAGGGTCTTGCCGAGCACATCGGCCAGCTCAGGTGAGGGGAGGGCCACGTCCTCCTCGCCATTGCGTCGGCGTAGGTAGGGATGCACCATATCGCCCTGAATGGGGCCGGGGCGAACTATCGCTACCTCGATCACCAGGTCGTAGAATTTGCGCGGCTTGAGGCGCGGCAACATCGACATTTGGGCCCGGCTCTCGACCTGGAAAACGCCGACAGAATCCGCCCGACAGAGCATGTCGTAGACGGCCGGATCCTCGGGCGGCACATCGGCAAGCCCTAGCGGGAGGTTGTGGTGGGCGGCGAGCAGCGCTAGCGCCTTGCGGATGCAAGTCAGCATGCCGAGGCCGAGTACGTCGACCTTGAGCATGCCGAGCACATCGATGTCATCCTTGTCCCATTGGATGACCGTGCGGTTTTCCATCGCCGCATTCTCGATGGGCACACTGTCGGATAAAGCACCGCGGGTGATGACGAAGCCACCGACATGCTGCGAGAGGTGGCGGGGAAAGCCGATCAGCTCGCCCGCCAGATCAAGCGCGAGGCACAAGCGCCGGTCTGAACCGTTGAGGCCAAGCTCTGCAAGCTGCTCCCCTGACGGCAACTCGCGGCTGAAGCTCCACAGGCCCTTGGCCAGTGCCGCCACCAAATCGAGCGATAGCCCCATTGCCTTACCCACCTCTCGGATGGCGCTGCGGCCGCGATAGCGGATCACTACCGCGGTTAGTCCGGCGCGCTCGCGGCCGTATTTCTCGTAGATGTACTGGATAACTTCTTCGCGGCGCTCATGCTCGAAATCGACGTCGATGTCGGGCGGCTCGTCGCGTGCCGTCGAGATGAAACGCTCGAACAATACGTCGTGACGGTCCGGGTCGACGGTGGTAATGCCGAGGCAGTAGCAGACCGCCGAGTTGGCTGCTGAGCCGCGCCCTTGGCAGAGGATGTTACGGCTGCGGGCAAAACCGACGATGTCGTGCACGGTAAGGAAATAGGGGGCGTAGGACAGCTCAGCGATCAGTGTGAGTTCGTGGTCGAGCTGACCCTGCACTTTGGCCGGAACACCGTCCGGGTAGCGCTCGCGTGCTCCTGCATCCGTTAGCATGGCTAGGTGGCTGTCAGGAGTCTCGTCTTCCGGCACTACTTCGTCGGGATATTCGTAGGTCAGCTCGTTGAGAGAAAAATCGCAAGATTCAGCGATGGCAATGCTCTGTTCGATGGCGTGCGGATAGCGGGCGAACAGACGCGCCATCTCGTCGCCACTCTTAAGGTGGCGTTCGGCATTGGTGGCAAGGCGCAGACCCGCCTCGTCGATGGTGCAATGCTCGCGGATGCAGGTTAGTACGTCGGCGAGCCGCCGCCGGTTGGACAGGTGATAGCACACGTTGTTGGTGGCGACGAGCGGCAGGTCGACGGCCTCGGCCAATTCGGCCAGGGTTGCGAGACGATCCTCGTCGTAGCCATCGAAGCCATGGCTTGCGGCGAGGTGGCACTGCCCGCGATAGCGTTCGGCAAGTGCCGTCACGGCTTGCACGAAGCCGGCATCGGGAACGCCGTCAGGTGGCAGCAGTACCAGGATTTGGTCTTTGGCATGCTCCACCACATCAGCCCAGGTGAGATGGCATTCGCCCTTCGGCGCGCGGCGCCGGCCGAGAGTGAGCAGGCGTGACAACCTGCCATAAGCGGCGCGATCGTGCGGCAGGCAGAGTGCGCTCGGCCCGTCGACAAGGTCGAGTCGGGCGCCGATCAGCAGCCGGATATTGGCCTCTTTCGCAGCCGCATGCGCCCGCACTATGCCAGCTAGGGTGTTGCGGTCGCACACCGCCAAGGCCTCGATGCCGAGCGCCGCCGCCGTCGCCACCAACTCATGTGCGTGCGAGGCGCCTTCCAGAAAGCTAAAATTGCTGACGGCCTGCAGCTCAGCATAGGGGGTCACCCAAACACTCCATGTAGGTACCAGCGTGGCACCGGCGCGGCGGGGTGGTTGTAGGGGCCTTCACGATAGAGCCAGAAGCGGGCGCCGGTGATGTCCTCGACGCGGTAGTAGTCGCGCAAAGGCGCGTTCTCGTGCCACCACTCGTCGGCGATGCGCTCGGGCCCGCTGGCGCGGGCCACCTGGAAAATCTGACCGTGCCAGCGGAATAGCATGGGTGAGCCATCGGGCACCACCGCTACGGCCTCGATGGCGAGCGGCGGCTCGAACAGGCGTACTGGGCGTTGGTGTGGTGGCCAGGTGGCGTGCACTGTGTCGAGCGCAGCGCGGCGGATGACGGTACGCTCGGGGTAGTGACTGGCGCGTGGGGTGAGGCGCATCACAGCGTTTGTGCCGAGGCGATTGGTGAGGCGGTCGACGAGGGCGGCAAGGTCGTCGGAATCGTACGCACCTGCGAGATCACCCTGGTGTGCGGGCAGGGGATCGCTGGTGCTAGCAGCAAGCGTCACCACCTCGATGCCGGGGCTAGTGTTGAGGCCGTCGAGTTTTTCCGCCAGCAACCGCATCAGGGTGGCCTCGTCGCGGCTGGCCCGGCTGGTACCGACGCGCAAGCTTGTCGCCGTGCCGTCGATACGGAAGACGGTGGCGACAAGGCGGCGGACGCCGCGTCCGGCCCGCGCGAGATTGGCACAAAGCTCCGTGAGCAAGGCATCCATCGTGGCAGCGAGCAAGGTGGCATCGGCGATCGGCTCGGCGAAGGCGCGGCGTGCTTCATGCGTGGCCGGTGGTCGGCGCGGTGAGATCGGCTCGTGAATGCGCCCGAGCGCCTGGTCGAGGCGGCACGTCAAAACCTCGCCGAAGCGCGCGACAAGGGGGGCGCGCGGTAGGTGGCAGAGGTCGCCGATGTGCCCTAAGCCGACGCGGGTGAGCCCAGCGGCGGTCTCTTTGTCGAGCCTGAGAGCGGCGACAGGGAAGGCTGCTAGCGCTGTTTCGGCCTCGCTGTGGGCGACCACGCCGCCCTTGCCGAAGCGGGCCACAGCCCAGGCTGCGCCGGGACTATCGGCTAGCGCGGCGCGGGCATCGTAATGGCGGCGAACGTCGGCAAGCAGGCGGTTGAGCAGCGTTTCCTCGCCGCCGAACAGGTGGGCGCAGCCGCTGATATCGAACCACAGTGCGTCCGTGCCGCAGATCGCGACCCAGGGCGAAAACCGCAAAGCCCAATCGGCCAGCGCCTCAAGCGCGTGCATCGCCGCTATGGGCGCGGCCGGTGCGGTGGCGAGGCTTGGCAGCAGGGCTCGCGCGTCGGTCAGCGTCATGCCAGGTCTCAGCCCGGCCGTTTCGGCCGTGCGCGAGGTCGCCGCCAGACGCTCGGTCCCGGCCGCCACCACCACCAGCGCGAAAGGCTCAGCCGGCGCGGCGGAGGTTTGCGAGCGCCGTTGCGCGACGTCGGTTTGCCAATGGGGTAGCCAAAGCGAAATCACCCGTCTCATGGGTCCAGTCGAGCCTCCATTGCCGCGGAGCCGACCCGCCCCGGCAATGGGCCAAGGTGAGCCGCCAGCGTGTCATGCCGGGAGTGTCGCCGATGCTCGGCTGCGTCGGTGCCGGTGCCACCCGCCAGCGCGTGGTTGCGGTCGCTGCGCCCCGGGCGTTGGCCGGGGTCAACAGCAGGCAGGCGGTGTCGCGCTCGCGCGCGGCAAGGTGCAAGCGCCGGCTGGCGACGAGATCGGTGACATCGCTTTCGCACACCACTGCTGCTAGACAGTCCGCACGTAGGCTTTCCTCGGTCACCCACAGCGCCTTGGTGGGGCACCGCGCGCGCACTACGAGCAGACGGGAAGGGTCGAGACCGAAGGCCGGAAGCCCCGGCGCATAGAGATTATTGCTGCCGAGGCACCAGAGCACCAGCGGCCGCGCCGGTGTGGCGAGATGTGCCGCCAGCGCCGCGGCAAAGCCCGTAGCGGCTCCGCCTATTACCGTCTCGCCGGTGATCTCATGCAAGGCGCCACGCACCAGTCCGCCGCCGGGCAATGCGTCGTCTATCGCCGCCACACCAAACGGTACCAGTGTGCCAGGCGCCTTTGTCCCGCCTAGTTCGATGGCCCGGATCCGCGCCTGCAATGTTGCCAACCCGGCAGGCCGCCGTTGCATGATATCTCTTACTCCATATTTGTTCTCTTTTTGTTCTAATCGGAATTAAGCAACGGAGTCAAACGGAGTCTCGATTTCCGCAACCGCAATATGGCCTGTGTGTGATCGAGACTTGTGTATCAGACCTTGGTCTCGTTCTCGTCTTCGTCCGGTAGCGTCTCTGCGGTTTTGGGCTCTTCTTCTTCGGCTATTTTCTCGACCGCCTTAACAAAGCCTTTGCCAACCTCGTAGGCGGTGCGCACCATCTGGCCGACGCCGAGAGTGCGAAAATCGTCGTCGTAGTCGTTAAGGCCATCAAGATTGGCGAATATGGGATCGCTATTCCACAGCTTACGCAACGCGGCACGGCGCAGCGCCGCGGGTACGCGGCGGTCGAGAAAGGGAGTGAAGTCCGAGTCCGTCGTCAGTTCATCGATGGGGGGGAGCGCGGCGACCACCTCCTCCTCGGAGCGCTCGTCGGCTGCCGCTTCCTCGACAGCCTCTTCGGGGCGCTCGTCTTCGCGGTCGTCAGCCATGGCGCGCGCCTTTGCGCTTGCGCTTGATGAAAGGCTGGTCCACGTGATGTCGATCGATGAAGTGACCGACCAACGCCGTTACTTCAGGCGGCATGGCCACGGCCTCCACGCGCTCGTCGCTATCAACATCGTAATCCTCGGCCTCGTATGGGCAGGCTGTGACCACGAAGGGAAGTGGCGGCTGGTCTTCCGCCTCGCCCGGGCGCAGGCCGATGAAGACCTTCGGCAGGGTTTGCGAGAGGTTTACGCGATAGCCCTCGGTCTCCTTGCGGTGCAGGCCAAGGGGCAAGGTAGCGACGTGGTACAGGGTCGCCTCGCCATCGCGGCGCATCTCGCGCGGGCGAGTCAGTGGCGCCGCCCCTGGAATAACTGTCACCGCCCGCCACGACCACACGGCCCAGGGGTGATCGATCGGTCGGCGCTCCAGCACCACGCCGAGCGCCATGGTTTCCTGTGGGGCGGACATGCGGGGACTTTAGCCGATACGGGCGAGAATGTCCTCGGCGCGCGCCAGGTCGTCGGGTTTGTTGGCGTTGAAGAAAGGATCGTAGCGGTCTGCCTCGAAAGCGACCTCGGCCAGGCAATAGCGTGCGGTCCAGATATCGACCTTGCGGACACCTTCGTCCTGCATGGCGTGGCGCAGGTCTTCGCGCAAGACCACCGGCCAGAGCGCGAAGACCGGATGCACGCGCCCGTTCGAGCTAGCGCAGGCGATATCCGCGCCGTCTTCGATGGCAGCGGCGAGGCGCGCTACGAGATCGGCCGGAAAGATCGGTGCATCGGTGGCGAAACTCGCAACATGGCTGGCATGAGCCGCTGCCCAGTCCATCCCCGCCAAGACACCGGCTAGCGGTCCGGCATGGTTGGCGATGGTGTCGGCAATCACTGGCAGGCCAAAGGCCGCGAAGCGCGCCGCATCGCCATTGGCATTGATCGCAAGCGTCGCGATCTGAGGCTCTGCGCGCGCGATGGCATGGGCGAGCAGGGGCTCGCCAGCCAGCTCGCACAAACACTTGTCGCCACCTCCCATGCGCCGCGCCTTGCCCCCGGCAAGCAGCACGCCGGCGATACTACTCGGCATCCTGGGGCTGGCTGCTTTTGCGCCGCACGTGCGCTGGCTCTTCCGCTACTGTCTCCGGGTCGGCGTCGAAGATGAGGCGGTGTTCGCCGGCCAGGGCGACGAAGCGCTTGCCGCGGGCGCGGCCGATCAGGGTAAGGTTGGCCTGGCGGGCGAGCTCAACGCCCCAGGCGGTGAAGCCTGAGCGTGAGACGAGGATGGGGATGCCCATCTGCACGGTCTTGATGACCATCTCACTGGTTAGCCGGCCGGTGGTGTAGAAGATCTTGTCGGCCGCTGCTACGTCGTGGGTGAACATGTAGCCGGCGACCTTGTCGACCGCATTATGGCGGCCGACATCTTCCATGTAGAGTAGCGGTTTGTTTTCTCTCGCCAGGACACAGCCGTGAATCGCGCCGGCCTCGAGATAGAGGCTCGGTGTGGTGTTGATAATCTTGGCTAGGGCGTAGAGCCAGGAGGTGTGCAGGCTGCCTTGCGGCATGCACGTGTCTTCAAAATTCTCCATCAGGTCGCCGAACACGGTGCCCTGGGCGCAGCCCGAGGTGCGCGTCTTCTTTTTGAGCTTGTCTTCATAGTCGGTCTCGCGCGCGGTGCGCACTACGACTACGTCGACCTCCTCATCATACTCGATGGCGCTGATCTCGTCGTCGTCGCGCAGCATGCCCTGATTGCGCAGGAAGCCGACCGCCAGGTAATGGGGGTAATCCCCGATCGTCATCATGGTGACGATCTCCTGGGCATTGAGGAACAGCGTGAGCGGGCGCTCGACGATAACTCGCGTTTCGACTGCCTTGCCGCTCTGGTCGACACCGCGGACGGTCTCGGTGAGATGGGGAGCCTCGGGAATGGGCTTAAGTTGGTAAGAGTCCATCACGTCACTATGCCTCGGGTTCCACGCCTGTCAAACTGCGGGGCTGGGAGACGAGGGAGACGGACTGATGAAGATCGGCGGGCGCCGGGTGCTGGTTTGCGATTGCGCCGGCAGCATGGCGGTGGATGGCGAGGCGATCGCGCGCGCTTGCGAAGCTGATGCAGCGCCGCGGCTGCATTACGCGTTGTGCCGTGCCGATTTTGCCGCCTTTGAGGAAGCGGTGGGGCGCGGCGAGCCTTTGCTGGTGGCGTGTACACAAGAGGCACCACTGTTTTCCGAGGTGGCCGAAGATGCTGATATTGCCTTCCTCAACATTCGTGAGCGCGCCGGCTGGGCGCGCGAGGGCGATAGCGCCGGGGCGAAGGTGGCGGCCTTGCTTGCCGAAGCTGCCGTGCCCCAGCCACTGACGCCGGCCGTGACCTTCGAGTCCGCGGGCGAGGTTGTGGTCATCGGCCGGGACGAGCAGGTATTGGCCGCTGCGGAGCGGCTGTCTGGGCGGCTGTCTGTGCGCCTTCTGCTGGCGCCCGGGGTCGATGTGATGCCGCCGCTGCTGGCGCGCTTTCGCATCCACAGTGGGCAGGCGATATCAGCGAGCGGCCATCTCGGTGCCTTCTCACTGGTCGCAAACGGCTATGCAGATGCCGACCCCAGCTCCCGTAGTTGGCTGGCCTTCGGCCCACCTCGAGACGGCGCGACGCTCGACGCCGATCTAATCCTCGACCTGAGTGGTGGCACGCCGCTATTTCCAGCCCATGCCACGCGCGACGGCTATATGCGCCCTGATCCGGGGGATCCGCTGGCGGTCGAGCGCGCTCTGTTTGATCTGGCGGATATGGTGGGCAAGTTCGACAAGCCCCGCTACGTCGCCTTCGATGGCACCCTTTGTGCCCATAGCCGCAGCCGCAAAACGGGTTGCACGCGTTGTCTCGATGTCTGTCCCACCGGCGCCATCGTCCCGGCCGGGGACAGCATCGCCATTGACGCTGCGGTCTGTGCCGGCTGTGGTGGCTGCGAGACCGTCTGCCCGACAGGGGCCGTCGCCTATGCCCTGCCATCCGGCGAGACACTGACGGATCGGCTGCGCGCCTTGCTCACCACCTACCGCCGGGCCGGCGGCGAGGCGCCCGTGCTGCTGCTGCACGACCTCGCCGAGGGCGAGGCCTTGATCGCCGCCATCGCACGCTTCGGAGACGGGCTGCCGGCCAACGTCCTGCCCGTGGCACTCGACAGAACAACCGCATTGGCACCCGACGTTCTGTTGGCAGCTGCTGCTTTCGGGGCAGGGCGGGTGTTGATCCTTGTAGGCGGCCGTCAGGACGAGGCCCGGACTGGGCTCATGCAAGCCGTCTCGCTGTGCGAGTTCATCCTCCAAGGCTTCGGCTATGGCGCCGGGTGCATAAGGGTCATGGATGAGCGCAGCCCGGACGGGCTTGCCGTGGCGTTGTGGGAGGATGCCGAAACCTTGGCTTATACCGATTTCGCACCATTGGGCAGCAAACGAGAGCGTATTGGCTTGGCATTGGCGCATCTGCACTCTCACGCACCCCGGCCAGTGGATGACCTTGCCTTACCGGCCGGCGCTCCGTTTGGCGCTGTTCGCGTCGATGCCGAACGTTGCACGCTGTGCCAGTCCTGTGTCGGTGCCTGTCCGACCGGTGCCCTCTCGGACAATCCTGATCGGCCGCAGCTCGGCTTCACGGAGGCACTGTGCGTTCAATGTGGGCTGTGTCGAACAACCTGCCCGGAGGATGTTGTATCGCTAACACCGCGCCTGCTGTTTACGGCGGCGGCGCGCGAGCGGGTCATTTTGTACGAAGAGGAGCCATTCGCCTGCACTCGTTGCGGGAGGCCTTTCGGTGTGGTCTCGGTCGTCGAGCGCGTGTTGACGCAGCTCGCCAGGAATCCGTTGTTCGCGGGCGACGAGGCGGCACTCAATCGTGTCCGCATGTGTGAGGATTGCCGTGTCGCGGTGCAGTTCGAAGCCGAGGCGCCCATGGCCGGGCCGAACCGACCCTTGCCGCGGACGAGTGACGACTGACCGGGATGCTGTTCGCGACAAGGGACTTCCGCACGGGTTAGAAAGAGCGCGGCTATGGCCTCGTCGATCACGCTCTTTGCAAGCATTGTGACGATGCTGCCACAGCAATCATCGATGCATTGGCGATAGGCATCCGGCTCGGCCGCGTCTTTCGGTTGGAGGTGCGCGAGCGGCGCCGCCATTGCGGTGAAAACCCCCAGATGGCTAAGATATAGCAGATAGCTGGAAACTCTTGTTGCGCTTCGCTAATCTGTCGCCGTGATGATACGAATTTTCTTTGTTGCGCTGGTCCTGGCGCTTGCTGTTGCCCAATCCGGCCACGCCGCGGACGAGGCCTGGGCGGCTATCGAACGTGGCAATCTCGACACCGCCATCGCCGTTTGGCGACCGCGGGCGGCGCGAGGCGATGTCAACGCCATGCTCGGACTGGCACACGTTGCCGCGATGCAAAATGATGATGCGGCTGCCGCAGAATGGTACCGTCAGGCCGCCGTGCGCGGCAACGGGGAGGGCTGCGTGCTGCTCGCCAGCGCCTATTTGGAAGGACGCGGCGTGCCTCGTGATCCGGTGCGCGCTTACGCCTGGTACGACTTGGCGGCGCGCCGTGGCCATGCCAACGCGGCGCAGGCACGGGATTTTGCCGCCGAGTGGCTTAGCCCGGAGCAGGTTGGCTTGGCCCGCTCGATGATCGTCAGATGGCATGAGGACGATTTCGCCAGCGCCCGCTAGGTGCCCTTCATGAGCGGCCATTTGAGCCTCCTAGCCGCCGATATAACGATCCTTGCGGTCGACGCCATTGTCAATGCGGCAAACGAATCACTGTTGCCAGGTGGCGGTATGGACGGCGCCATCTGCCGTGTCGCAGGGCCGCGCCTGACCGGGGCTACCAGTTGCCAGCGGCACGGGTCATTCATACGCTGGCGCGACGGCAAGCAGGGCGAGCCGGAGGCGTTGGCTAACTGCTACCGCAACAGCCTCGTCCTGGCGGCTGAGAACGCCATCCGCAGCATCGCTTTTCCCGCTATATCAACAGGTATTCACGAATTTTCTGCCGAACAGGCAGCGGCGATCGTGGTCGACGAACTGCGCGTTGGCCTCGAACGACATTCGACGATCGAGCAGGTGTTGATGGTCTCGTTCGGCGAGCGTGATCACACTATTCTGAGCCAAGCCTTGGCGGTGGCGGAAAGGAACGGCCCATGACGGATGCCATGCTGGTCTATGTCACGGCGAAGTCCCGTGACGAAGCCTTCGCCCTGGGTCGAGCGTGCGTCGAAGCGCGTCTGGCGGCATGCGCCAATGTCATTGACGGCATACATTCGGTCTATCGTTGGCAGGGTGCAGTGGAGGAGGCGGACGAAGCGGTACTGTTGTTAAAAACGCAAGGGTCTTGCCTGGAAGGCCTGACAAGGCTGATTCAGGTGCAGCACGCATACGACTGCCCCTGCGTAGTGGCGGTTCCGGTGCTTGGCGGCAACCCGGATTATCTGGCCTGGATTGCAGAGTCCTGCGATTAGCTAGACGTAGTGGATCAGCGTTCCCATCAGGTCGTTGCGCCGCCAGCCTCGTCGCGAAGCTAGCCCCATCGTTCATCGCAATAACGTGTGTTCTCTCCATTCTGCATGATTCATGCGGAGGGTTCGCGAGCGAGGTCAAACTCGTCCCCAATCGGTGCGGTGGTCACACCTTTGCCAGGGCTTGATCGAGATCGGCGATAATGTCCTCGACGCTTTCGATACCGATCGACAAGCGCACCACATCGGGCCCAGCTCCGGCACCGATCTGCTGCTCCTCGGTAAGCTGGCGGTGCGTCGTTGAGGCAGGATGCAAAATCAGGCTGCGCGTGTCGCCAATATTGGCGAGGTGAGAGAACATGTTCACCTCGTCGACAACGGTCAGGCCGGCGTCGAAACCGCCTTTGAGGCCGAAGGTGAACACCGCCCCGGCTCCCTTGGGCATGTATTTTTTGCCGAGCTCGTAATAGGGACTCGATTCCAGGCCCGAGTAGGACACCCAACTCACCTTGGGGTGCTCCTCGAGCCACTTGGCCACCGTTAGGCTGTTCGAGCAATGACGCTCCATGCGCAGTGGCAGTGTCTCAACGCCCTGGAGCAGGTTCCACGCCGCCGTCGGATTGAGGGTTGGGCCGTAATCGCGCAGGGCCACCGCGCGCACTTTCATGGTGAACCCGAAATCGCCGAAAGTCTCGGCGAAGACCAGGCCGTGATAGGCGGGGTCCGGCACTGAGAGGGCAGGGAACTTGTCGTTTTGGCGCCAATCAAACTTTCCAGATTCGACGACAATGCCGCCCATGGTGTTGCCATGGCCGCCTATGAACTTGGTCGTCGAGTGCACCACCAGATCGGCCCCCCATGCGAAGGGCCGGCAGAGATAGGGCGAGGCCAGAGTGTTGTCGATCACCAGCGGAATGCCGTTCTCGTGCGCGATGGCTGCTACGGCCTCAAGATCGACAATGATGCCGCCGGGGTTGGCCAGGCCTTCGAGAAAGATGAACTTGACCTTGTCGGTCATCGCCTTCTGAAAATTTTCCGGGTCGGTCGGGTCGACGAAGTGACACTTCCAACCGAGCTTCGGAAAGCTGACACCAAACTGGGTGACCGAGCCGCCGTAGAGGTTACGCGAAGAGATGAACTCATCGCCCTGTTGCATGAGCGTTGCGGCGACTAGGAACTGGGCCGCATGTCCGCTCGCTGCTGCCACTGCGCCGCGTCCGCCTTCGAGCGCTGCCACGCGCTCCTCCAACACTGAAACGGTCGGATTGGTCATGCGCGAATAGACGTAGCCGAAGGTCTGTAGGTTGAACAGCGAGGCGGCATGGTCGGCGTCATCGAAGACGTACGATGTCGTCTGGTATATCGGTGTCGAGCGCGCGCCGGTGGTCGGATCCGGCCGCGCACCGGCGTGGACCGCCAAGGTCTCCATGCCGAAGGCTCGCGGCGTTTCCTTGCCGCCTGGAACGTTCGAGACGACTTCGTCGATGGGGGTGCTGCTCATGGATATCTACCTTGGGGGTCTGAGGGTCTTAGCGGATATGATAGCGGAATTGATGCCGCTCCAGCTCAACTCACCAGACAAGCGGGCATACTCGATTTTCGGGCAGCGGTTCATGACCACCTCGAGGCCCGCAGCCTCGGCCAGTTCGGCTGCCTTGTCGTTGCGCACCGTCAGCTGCATCCACAGTACCTTTATGCCCTTCTCATCCTTGTTGGCGATCACTTCCTTAGTGATTTCCAGAGCTTCCTCTGAGGTGCGGAAGATATCGACCATATCGAGCTTGTCGGGCACATCTAAAATGCTGGCATGGACCTTTTCACCGAGGATTTCCTCGCCGGCCCGGGCCGGGTTTACTGGAATCACGCGATAGCCCTTCTTGGTCAGGTACTTCATCGCGTAAAAGCTCGGCCGCTTCCAGTGGGTGCTGGCACCAACCATGGCAAAGGTGCGGATGCTGGTTAGGATGCGGCGCAGCTTTTCATCCGTATAGAAATCATGCTGCGGTAAATAGATGAGGTTGTTGTCGCTGGTCTCGCGCGCGAGGGGCAATACTATGTCGGCCACCTTGTGATGTTCTAGTTTGGAAGTGGGATGTCTCGCAAACGGCAGTAATATCTAAACTGTGGCGATACCTAGGCTGCGGCGCTACGGCTGTCAACTTTGCGTTGGTCGGGTCCGCCGAGCAGGCGGAAGTGCTCGGTCTTTATGCAGCGATCGACGATGATTTCTATGCCGGCATCCGTAGCCTTGGCGGCGGCTTTATCGTTGCGCACGCCCTGCTGCAGCCAGATTACTTTGGCGCCGACGGCGATCGTCTGATCGACGATGTTGGCGACCGCATCGGAACGGCGAAAGACATTGACCAGATCGATCGGTTTTTCGATATTGGCAAGGCTACCGTGAACTGGACGACCCAGTATTTCCCCATCCACCGCATTCGGGTTCACTGGGTAGATACGATATCCCATCGCTTGGAGGTATTGCATGATGCGGCAACTCGGCCGTTCCCAGTCGGTGCTGGCACCGACCACCGCGATGGCCCGCGTCCGGCTAAGAATACGGGTCAGACGGGTGTCGTCGTCGCTGCCGCTCATTCGCCGCGCCAGACCGGCTTGCGTTTCTCCAGAAAGGCGTCGATGCCTTCCTCGGCGTCGCGCTTGAGCATATTCTCGGTCATCACCTGGGCGGTATAGGCATAGGCGTCGTCGAGCGGCATCTCGAGCTGCCGATAGAACGCCTCCTTGCCGATGGCAAGGCTGACGGGCGATTTGTTGGCAATTTGGCCGGCCAGGCCTGCAACTGTTTCATCCAGGTCATCCGGTGTCACGACGCGATTGATCAGGCCGTTTTGGCGCGCGGTTTCGGCGTCAACCATGTCGCCGGTCAGTAGCATTTCCATCGCCGCCTTGCGGCCGGTGACGCGGCTCAGCGCAACCATCGGTGTCGAGCAGAACAAGCCGATCTTGACGCCCGGCGTGGCAAATTGCGCAGCGCTCGACGCTATTGCAAGGTCGCAGGTCGAGACCAGCTGGCAGCCGGCCGCCGTGGCGATGCCGTGCACCTTGGCGATGACCGGTTTGGGCAGGCGCGTGATGGTGATCATCAGGCGGCTGCATTGGGTGAACAGCGCCTCGTAGGTCTGGCGCGACGGATCAGAGCGGATCTCCTTGAGGTCGTGACCAGCGCAGAAACCTGGGCCGGCTCCGGCAATCACCACGACCTTGACCGAGTTGTCTTTGGCAATGGCATCGAGCGCCGCCTGCAGGCTGGTCATCAGGCCGACCGAGAGCGCATTGCGCGCTTGCGGGCGATTAAGCGTGATGATGGTGACGCCGTCGGCTCCATCTTCGCGCAAGACCAAATTTTCTGCGGCTTGCTCCGCGGTCGCGGTTGACATCTTCTGGGGGCTCCTCGATTTCAGCCAAGTGGGGCAGATTAGCGGTTTGTCTCAGCGGCTGCTACGATGGTATAAGGTATTATATTACCTATAAGTTAAAGTCCTGCAATCATGAATAAAATCTTCATTGACAGACAAATTTCTGCGGCCATACTGCGCGCCTTACGACCCGACTGACACTGTGAACCGGACAGCGCTGTTATGAAGACCTATTCAGTCAAGCTGAGCGACGTGGAGCAGGGCTGGTTTGTGATCGACGCCGAGGGCGTGGTGCTTGGTCGCCTCGCCACTGAGATCGCCCGCCGCCTGCGTGGCAAGCACAAGCCGACCTTCACTCCGAACATGGACTGCGGCGACAATATAGTCGTGGTTAATGCCGAGAAAGTGCGCCTGACCGGTGCCAAGCGGGACAAGAAGGTTCACCAGTGGCATACCGGCTATCCCGGCGGTATCAAGTCACGCACTTATGGTGTCATTCTCGAAGGCGCGCATCCGGAGCGGGTGATCGAGCTAGCGGTGAAGCGCATGATTCCGCGCGGGCCTTTGGGCCGAACCCAGATGGGCAAGCTGCACATCTATGCTGGCGACGAGCATCCGCACGAGGCGCAAAAGCCAGAGAGTCTGGATTTTGCTGCCCAGAACCCGAAGAATGCGAGGAGCGGGTAACCGATGGCCGACGAAAAACGCACCCTCGATGATTTGAAGGACATGGTGGAAGGCGCTGCCGCCCAGGCTGAGGGCGGCAACGATGGATCTGTCGTCGCGCCGCTAGCGCCTGAGGAAATCGCCGTAGAGCAGCCGGAAATCGATTCTCTCGGCCGCGCCTATGCCACGGGCAAGCGCAAGAACGCGGTTGCCCGCGTTTGGATTAAACCGGGTAGCGGCCGAGTGATGGTGAATGGCCGCGACCAGGAGGTCTACTTTGCCCGTCCCGTGCTACGCATGATCCTGCGCCAGCCTTTCGAGGCGGCGGATCGCAACAACCAATACGATGCGGTCTGCACGGTGTCCGGCGGCGGTTTGTCTGGCCAGGCCGGCGCGGTGCGCCACGGCATCAGCCGGGCGCTCATCCGGTACGAGCCGGCGCTGCGGCCGGTGCTCAAGCAGGGTGGCTTTCTAACGCGCGATTCTCGCGTCGTGGAGCGCAAGAAGTACGGCAAGCCGAAAGCGCGCAAGAGCTTCCAGTTCTCTAAGCGCTGATTGGGCTCTCCCGACAGGTTTTATCGCGGGCGCCCGGCAGCGGGCGCCCGTTTCTTTATGTATAATCATCAGGCAGGCGAAGAGGGCAGGCCATGAGCGAGACCAAGATCACCATCGCCGTGCTTGGCGCCAGCGGCTACACGGGCGCCGAGATGCTGCGCATCGCCGCAACGCATTCGGCTATGCATATCGTGGCGCTGACCGCTGAGCGCCGGGCTGGGCAGGATGTGGGTGCGGTCTATCCTCATCTCGCCGGCATGGGCCTACCGCCCATGTGCAAGATCGAGGAGATGGGCTGGCAGGGTGTGGATGCGGTGTTCTGTTGCCTGCCGCACGCCACCACGCAAGAAGTGGTCGCGAGTCTGCCAGAACACCTCAAGGTGATCGACCTCTCGGCCGATTTTCGGCTGCGTGACGAAGCGATCTACGCCGAATGGTACGGCCATGAGCACCTGGCGCCGGCACTGCAGCCCGAGGCAGTCTATGGCCTGACTGAGCATTATCGAAGTGAGATTGCCAAGGCGCGCATCGTCGCTTGTCCTGGCTGTTATCCGACCTCGGCGCTGTTGCCCTTGCTGCCCATCGTTGCGGCGGGCCAGATCAAGGTGGGCGATATCGTCATCGATTCCAAGTCGGGTGTCACTGGTGCTGGGCGGACACCGAAGGAGGGCACGCTCTATGCTGAGGTGGCCGAAGGTATCCATGCCTACGGTATTGCCCAACACCGACACGCGCCGGAGATAGAGCAGGAACTCACCGTGGCTGCGGGTCAGGCGATTACGGTGAATTTCACGCCGCATCTGGTGCCCATGAACCGGGGCATTCTCTCGACCATTTATGTACGTCTAGTGAACGGCGTCGATATTGCGGCCTTGCGGGCGAGCTTGCGGGCGGCCTATGACGACGAGGCCTTCGTGCGCCTGCTGCCTGAGGGCCAGACTCCGGCCACCCGGCACGTGCGCGGCTCCAACCATTGCCTCATCGGTGTATTCGAGGACCGCGTGCCCGGCCGCGCCATCTTGGTCTCAGTGCTCGACAATTTGGTTAAGGGGGCCGCCGGCCAGGCTGTGCAGAACTTCAACGTCGCGTTCGGCCTGCCCGAGACTATGGGTCTGGAGAGCCAGCCGCTATTTCCATGAGCGGGTTGCCGGCCGAGGACAGCCCACCACGACAACCACAAAGATGCTAAAACCGGACGAAAAATTCGAGCGTAACGGCGGTCCATATGCAGAGGAACAAAACGAAGCAAAGAATGATCAAACTGAGCATTATAGGCGTCGCCGTGCTGCAGCCCTCAGACATGCTGGCCGCCGTTGATATGGATTTCTGCACCGTTGATGTAGCTCGATTGCTCAGAACAGAGGAAATAGATGGTCTTCGCGACCTCTTCCGGGGCACCGAGCCGGCGCATGGGAATGTCCGGTAGCAGTGCTTTCTCGGTGCCCGGCGAGAGGATGGCGGTCTGAATCTCGCCCGGTGCAATGGCGTTGACGCGGATGCCATAATGCCCGAAGTCTGCCGCCATCTCGCGCGTCAGCGAAGCCAGTGCCGCCTTCGATGTCGCGTAGGCTGCGCCCGCGAAGGGGTGCACGCGACTGCCGGCGATGGATGTTACGTTGACGATGGCGCCCTGGGCCGCCTTCAGTTCCTCGATGAGACCGCGCGCGAGCGCGATAGGGGCAAAAAAATTTACACGAAAAACGCGTCGCCAGTCGTCCATGTCCGTCTCCAGTGTGTCGAGACGCTCGCCATCGGTCCCCTTGATGGAGATTCCGGCATTGTTGACCAATGCCTCCAGCGGCGCGCCGTTGAGCATCTCGCGCAAACGCGCGATGCGGTCGTGCAACGTCTCGGTGTCGCCGAGGTCGATCTGTAAGTGATCCTCAGGGCCGGCTTCCCATGGGCAGTCTTCGGGAAAGGCCTGGCGCGAACACGTGATCACCCGCCAGCCGGCACTGGAAAAGCGCTTGACCGTGGCGTGGCCGATGCCGCGGCTGGCGCCGGTCAACACGATGGTCTTGCGGGGGGTATTGGGCAACGCCATGACGTCTACCTTTCCTTCTGGATCACATAGGTGCCGGGCGCCGGACAAAGCGGTTGCAATGCTCTGTCACCCGGTGTTCTGGCAGCCACCATGGGGCCAGCGTGGCGACTCTGCCATTTGTGCCAATCCTGCCACCACGAGCCGTTTTGCTGCACGGCGCCTTCGAGCCAGGTCTCGGAATCCTTGGGCTTCTTGGTGTTCGTCCAGTGGGGGTATTTAGCTATCGCAGGGGCATTGGTGACGCCGGCTATATGGCCTGAGCCTGTCAACACAAAGCGCACCGGGCCACCATAACAGTGTACGCCGGAATAACAGCCTTGCCAGGGCGCAATATGATCCTCCTTGGCAGCCAGCAGATAGGCCGGCACGCTGATCGCGCCAAGGTCGATCTGCTGGCCAGAAAGGGTGATCCCGCCGGGCTGCACTAACAAGTTCTTCTGGTACATGTTGCGCAGATAGAAGGCGTGCATCGTCGCTGGCATGCGTGTCGAATCTGCGTTCCAGTAGAGCAGATCAAACGGTGCTGGATCCTTGCCGAGCAAATAGTTATTTACGACAAACGACCAGATTAAATCTTTGGCACGCAGCATGTTGAAGGCGGTTGACATGGCGCTGCCGTCGAGCATGCCGCCTTGCTCCTCCATGCGCTTCTCCAGCGCAGCGATCTGGGTATCGTCGATAAAGACACCAAGATCGCCGGGTTCCGAGAAATCGAACAAGCTTGCCATGAACATGGCCGAGCGAATGCGCTCGTCACCAATAGCCGCAAGATAGCCGAGGGTAGAAGCCAGCAGCGTGCCGCCAAGGCAAAGCGATGCTGCGACGACCTCGCGCTCTCCTGTAGCCTGCTCGATGGCATCGAGTGCTTCGAGCGGTCCCTCACGCATATAGTCCTCGAAGTTTTTGTCCGCGAACTCCGGCCCCGGGTTGACCCAGGAGATGGCGAAGACCGTATAGCCCTGATCGGTGGCCCATTTGAGGAGCGAGTTCTGGGGGCGCAGGTCAAGCACATAGAACTTGTTGATCCACGGTGGCACCACCAGCAACGGCCGTTGGCGCACCGTCTCAGTGGTTGGCTGATATTGGATCAGCTCCATCAGCTCGTTGCGGAAGACCACCTGACCGGGGGTCGCGGCTATATTGCGGCCGATCTCGAACGCGTCATCATCGGTCATGCTGATCTTTAGCTCGCCGCCACCGCGCTCGAGATCGGCTAGCATATTGTAGAGCCCGCGCACCAGGTTGTCGCCATTGCTGTCGACGATCGCCTCTATCACGGCCGGGTTGGTGGCGGCGAAGTTGGTCGGCGCCATAGCATCGACGAACTGGCGCGTATAGAAATCGACCTTGCGCGCGGTCTCGGGATCGAGATCGTCGATACCCTCTACTATGCCTTGCAGGTAGCGGGCGCTGAGCAGATAGGACTTCTTGATGGTCTCGAACACCAAATTTTTCTGCCAAGCGGGGTGGCGGAATCGGTGGTCGTCCGGGGCGGGCGCAATAGTCTCGGTGTTGTCATCTGGTGCCTGACCCAGCATCCGCTCCACGGTATTCTGCCATAGAGATATCTGCAACTGGCAGAATTTTATCTGAGCCTTGGCTAGCTGTGCCGGATCGGCCATCAAGCGCTGGGTCATGGCAGTAAAGGCTGCGACGATAGGTGCCAGGTTTTGGGCCGAGGTGGTGCCGGCTGGCGACACCGTCATCTGCTGCATGATGCGCTGGCTGCCCTCGGCAGTGTAGCTCCATGTCCCGGCCGGGATTTTTCCTGTCTCCGATTGCTGATGTTGACTCGACACGGCCCTTTTGCCTTTCGTTGTTCGCGCAAGTCGGCAATTGCCGCACCCCGCGTCCTCAGCGCTTGTGTCGCCTTGCCGATGTTATAGACTTGCCGTGTAGCACTTCGTTGACCCGTGCCCAGGTATGGTGCTGACGCGACGTCAGCTGCTGGCTCGACCAACAGAGGCCAATATCGACCATGACTTTACTTAGCTCCAGCGGCGCAGTTCTGCAAGTTGCCACAGTTGTCGCCTTGACGGCATCGCTAGCCGCTTGTTCGTTGGTTCCAGATGAACTCAATCCCGCTGAGTGGATCGGTGCGATCGATAGCCAGGAAGGCAACGATGACGCCTTGAGCTCTGAGGAGAAGGCCCGCATCGAAGCGGAGAGTCAACAGGGTATTCCGGGCGAGGAGGATCCGTTCCCTGAGCTTGGTGCTGTCCCGGGCGGAGCGCCGGTGGTGACCAGCTTCGACGAGCGCGAGGATATTGCCGAGAGTCTGATCGCCGACCGTGCCAACGTCGATTACGTAGACAATCCTGCGGCAAATGACGCCAAGCTGGCGCGCCGGGCCGCCGATTTGGTCGCGTCGCCGCCGCCGGGTGGCGAAATGGTGCCTGGGACCGCGCCGGTCGAGGAGCCGATGCCGGTATCGTCTCCACGTATCGAGGTCGTCGATGTCGAAACCGCGGAACATGCACCTGTACCGATGCCTGAACCTGAGATGGTGCCTGTTGCGACCCCGGTCGTCACGGCGCCGCCTCTGCCTCCGCCACCACCGATCACGCTGAATCCTGAGGTCGTCGGAGAAGCGGCAGAGAATCCCATGCCGTCGCCCGAGACCTTCCATGCGGGCGGGGTGCAGCGCTTGCTCCATGCTGGGGTGATCTATTTTGTGCACGGCTCGACCGGTCTGTCGACACGGGACAAGGAGGTGCTGGCCGGAGTGGTGGAGGCCCACAAGGTCCATGGTGGTAGCGTGCGTATCGTCGGCCATGCCAGCCGGCGCACCGATTCCACGGATTCCGTCAAAGCGAAGATTGCTAATTTCAGCATCGCCCATGACCGCGCCCGTGTCGTAGCCCTGGAGATGACCCGTCTCGGCATCCCGGCTGACCGCATCTATATCCACTCGATGTCGGACCAGGCCCCGGCCTATTCCGAAGCCACAACCCATGGCGAGGCGGCCAATCGGCGGGCCGATATCTATCTGGATTTCTACAGCGGTGCGCAGTAGACCCCTGGAGACCAGAGGTCGCCAGTGCCGCGTCAAGCGACAGGTTATATGAGCGAAGAATTCGAACGTATCGAGAGGCTGCCGCCTTACGTCTTTGCAGAAGTCAACGAGATGAAGCGTCGTGCCCGTGTGGCGGGGCGAGACATCATCGACTTTGGCATGGGCAATCCGGACACCGGGACGCCGACGCATATTGTCGACAAGCTCGTGGAAGTGGTGCGCGATCCACGCACCCATCGCTACTCAAACTCCCGCGGCATCCCCGGCCTGCGCAAGGCGATGGCGGCATATTACCAACGCCGCTTCGGGGTGGCGCTTGATCCGGAGAGCGAAATAATCACGACCCTGGGCTCCAAGGAAGGCCTGGCCAACCTCGCCCAGGCGATGGCGGCGCCTGGTGACATCATCCTGGCACCGAATCCGAGCTATCCGATCCACCCCTACGGCTTCGTGATTGCCGGAGCGACGGTGCACGATGTGCCTTGCGGGCCTGGCATCGACACCTTGGAGGAGCTGGAGCGCGCCGTTTCCGCTTGCCCGAAGAGACCGAAGGCATTGGTGCTGAACTTTCCCAATAATCCAACTGCCGAAGTAGTTGACTTGGACTTTTATGAGCGCGTGGTGGCGTTCGCGCGTGAGGCTGGCATCTACATCCTGTCCGACCTCGCATATGCGGAGATCTTCTTTGATGACGAGCCGCCGCCGTCGATCTTGCAGATCCCCGGCGCCCGCGACATAGCGGTAGAATTCACGTCGCTCAGCAAGACCTATTCTATGCCCGGCTGGCGAATCGGTTTCGCTGCAGGCAATGCGCGGCTGATACGCGCCCTGACCCGGATCAAGTCGTACCTCGACTATGGCGCTTTCACGCCGATCCAGGTGGCGGCGACGGCGGCGCTGAAAGGTCCGCAGGGCTGCATCGCCGATATCCGTGCTCGCTATCGCGAGCGCCGCGACGTGCTTGTGGAAAGCTTCGAGGCAGCCGGCTGGTCTATCCCGGCACCGCGCGCGACCATGTTCGCCTGGGCGCCGATTCCTGAAGCCTGGCGCGAGGTCGGCTCGCTCGAATTCTCTAAACGCCTGTTGGCCGATGCCGAAGTTGCGGTTTCGCCCGGCATCGGCTTTGGTACTTTGGGTGAGGGTTTTGTGCGTATCGCGCTGGTGGAAAATCGCCAACGCATTCGCCAGGCGGCGCGTAATGTTAAGGCGTTTCTGGCCCAGGCCCAGCCGGCCGCCGCGGCGTCGCGCCGGGTGGTGATATCATGAGCGCGCCATTGCGTATCGCCGTCGGGGGCCTCGGCACAGTGGGCGTGGGCACGGTCTCGCTGCTGCGCGAAAACGCCGCCCTGTTATCGGTGCGTTGCGGGTGTGCCATTGAGGTGGTGGCCGTCTCGGCCCGCGACCGCACCAAAGACCGCGGCATCGATCTCGCTGGGCTTGAATGGGTAGACGATCCCGTGGCCCTTGCCAATACCGGGTGCGACGTGGTGGTCGAGTTGATCGGCGGCGAGAATGGTCCGGCCCTGGCTTTGGTCGAGCAGGCGCTGGAGCGGGGCAAGGCGGTGGTCACGGCCAATAAGGCGCTGATTGCCCATCACGGCGAAGCGCTCGCCAGCATTGCTGAAGCTAATGACGCGCCATTGGCATTCGAAGCTGCGGTTGCCGGCGGCATCCCCATACTCAAAACGCTGCGTGAAGGCCTGGCCGCCAACCGTGTCAGCCGCGTTACCGGCATTCTCAATGGCACCTGCAACTACATGCTGAGCGATATGCGGGCGACGGGTGCGCCCTTCGACAAGGTGCTGGCTGAGGCGCAGCGACTGGGGTATGCCGAGGCCGATCCGACGTTCGACATCGATGGCGTTGATGCTGCCCACAAGCTCGCCATTCTTACCGGCCTGGCATTCGGCTGCCGCATTGACTTTGGCTCGGTCCACATCGAGGGGATCCGCCATATCAGCCCGCTCGATATTGCCTTTGCCGACGAGCTCGGTTACCGCATCAAGCTGCTCGGTATTGCCAGCCGCGACGAGGCCGGCTTGGTGCAGCGTGTCCATCCCTGTATGGTCGCGCAGGGCGCGGCCATCGCCGCAGTCGAAGGTGTGATGAATGCGGTCCTTGTTAAAGGTGATTTTGTCGATGCCACAGTATACGAAGGGCGCGGTGCCGGTGCTGGTCCGACGGCATCAGCAGTCGTAGCAGATATAGTGGACATCGCCCGGGGTAGCCGCACTCCCGCTTTTTCGGTGCCTGTGGAATCACTTGAGACCGTGGCGACTCTACCCATACAAGAACGCGTCGGACCTTATTACATCCGCCTCATGGTGGTTGATCAAAGCGGTGTCTTTGCCGATATAGCCGCCTGCTTGCGCGACCATGAGGTGTCCATGGAATCTCTGATTCAGCGCGTGCGCAGCCCGGACGATCCAGTGCCTGTTGTGATAACCACACACGATGTGCGCGAGGCCGCCATGACGGCCGCTCTCGAGCAGATAGCGGCACTTGATACGGTGCTCGAACCGCCGCGTATGATCCGTATCGAATCATTGTAGACTCGCGATGGCAGGCCACCTCTGCAGGAGGAGAATCTCATGACGAACACGGATACACTCGATCGTAATTTGGCACTCGAGGTGGTCAGAGTGACAGAGGCGGCGGCTCTGGCCTGTGCCAAGCTGACCGGCCGCGGCGACGAGCGTGCTGCGGATCAAGCCGCGGTCGATGCTATGCGAACGGCTCTTAATGCGGTCGCGATCGATGGCGAGGTCGTGATCGGGGAGGGTGAGCGGGACGAGGCGCCGATGTTGTTTATCGGCGAAAAGGTTGGCGCTGGTGGGCCGAAGGTGGATATCGCTCTCGATCCCCTCGAAGGCACGACGATCTGCGCCACTGGCGGCGCCAACGCGCTTTCGGTAATTGCCATGGCGACCGACGGCGGCTTCCTCAATGCTCCCGACGTCTACATGGACAAGATCGCGGTCGGCGGCAGCTTGCCACTGGAGGTGGTTGATCTCGATGAGACGCCGGAAACCAATCTTAGAAATTTGGCCAAGGCAAAAGGCATCGAGGTTAACGACTTGGTTGCGTGCATCCTCAACCGACCGCGCCACGAGGAGTTAATCACCAAGGTCCGTGAGACGGGTGCGCGCATCCAGCTTATCCAGGATGGTGATGTGGCCGGCGTCATGGCAACGTCGAGCAACGATACCGGCATTGATATCTATCTCGGTAGTGGCGGCGCGCCGGAAGGCGTACTGGCAGCAGCGGCGTTACGCTGTATCGGCGGACAGATGATGGGCCGCTTGATATTCCGCAACGACGACGAGCGTGGGCGTGCCCACAAGCTCGGTATTGAGGATCTAAACCGCAAATACACCATGCTCGATATGGCCCATGGCGAAGTGATGTTTGCCGCCACCGGCGTGACCGATGGCTCGATGCTGCAGGGTGTGCGGCGGACTCCGAACGGGGTCAGCACCCAATCGGTGGTCATGCGCTCGAAAACCGGTACCGTGCGGGTGATCAGTGCCGACCATGATCTCAAGCGCAATCCGGCGATCGAAGGCGCCGAGATCGTGTAGTGAGTAACGAGCGGGCCTTTCTCGGGGTTGAGCGCTCGCTGGGCGGACGGCGTTGGCGCAGCCGCCTCGATGACGATCGTCTGGCCCTGACTCTAGCCCAGGTCCGCGACCTACCCGAGCCCTTGGCGCGCGTGCTTGCCGCGCGTGGGGTCGCGGTTGACGAGATCGACTCCTATCTGGCACCGTCCTTGCGGCAAATGATGCCCGACCCGTCGTGCCTCAAGGATATGGACGCGGCCGCCGGCCGACTTGCCCAAGCGGTGCGGGACGGAGAACTGATAGCCCTGTTCGGCGATTACGACGTCGATGGTGCCACCGCCTCGGCCATGCTGCGGCTGTTTCTAGAATCCGTTGGAGGACGCGTGCGCCCCTATATCCCCGACCGCCTGCGTGAGGGCTATGGCCCCAACGCTCCCGCCCTATCACTGTTGGCAGGCGAGGGCGCGAGCGTCGTGGTTACCCTGGACTGCGGTATATCCGCGCACGAGCCGCTGGCCAAGGCGACAGCCGACGGCATGGCGGTGATCATTGCCGATCACCATCTAGCCGGGCCCTCTCTGCCGACTGCCCATGCCGTGGTCAATCCTAATCGGCTCGACGACCTAAGCGGCCTTGACATGCTGGCTGCTGTCGGTGTCGCGTTCATGTTGGCGATTGCGACTAACCGGGTACTGCGGGACAGCGGTTGGTACACGATGCGAAACGAGCCCGATTTGCGGCAGTGGCTCGATCTCGTGGCGCTGGGAACCATTTGCGATATGGTGCCGCTGGTGGGTCTTAATAGGGCCCTGGTCAGACGCGGCCTCGATGTCATGCGGCGTCGCGGCAATGTTGGCCTGGCGACTCTCGCCGACGTGGCCGGTGTTGATCGTTCGCCCGATACCTATCTCGCTGGGTTCGTTCTTGGTCCGCGGATCAACGCAGGTGGCCGCGTCGGCCAGGCCGATCTCGGTCATCGCCTGCTAACGAGTGGAAATGCCGCCGCGGTCCTGCCTCTGGCACGCGCACTTGAGCAACACAATAAAGAACGCAAGGCGATCGAGCACACCGTGACAGACGCCGCCTTGCGTGAGGCGCAGGCACTGGCTGACCGTGCTGCTCTGGTGGTGGCTGGCGAGGGTTGGCATGGCGGTGTTATCGGTCTCGCCGCTAGCCGGCTTGCCGACCGTTACGGCCGCCCCGCCCTGGTGATCGGTTTTGATGGCGATGAAGGGAAGGGCAGTGCGCGATCCTTGCCCGGAATCGATATCGGCACCATCGTTACGGCCGCCTGTCAGGCAGACCTTCTCCAGGCTGGCGGCGGCCATCCCATGGCAGCTGGGTTTACGGTGGCACGTGAGCGTCTGGGCGCCTTCCGCAGCTTTGTCGAGGCGCGCGTCGCGGCTCAAGCCAAGATGGTGGGTGGGCCCAGCCTCGGGCTCGATGGCGCCATGATGGTCGGAGCCGCAAGCCGCGACCTCATCGCCATGCTGGCCGAGGCTGGCCCCTATGGTGCTGGCAATCCAGAGCCGCGGTTTGTTTTTCCGGGATGTCAAATAGCCCATGCCGCGGTGGTTGGCAGTGAGCATGTCCGTTGCCGTCTTGTGGGCGAGTCTGGTGGCAGCCTGTCTGCCATCGCGTTTGGGACTGCGAGCCAACCGGTCGGCGAAGCACTGTTGGCAGCTCAGGGTCGGCCGCTGCACGTAGCGGGGCATTTGCGCGAAAATCGTTGGCGCGATCGGGTCGAGGTGCAAATGGTAATCGACGATGTGGCAAATGTTGCGGCGGCCATGACGGAGCAGGCAGCATGACGCGCGTGCGCAAGGCGGTTTTCCCCGTCGGTGGCCTGGGGACACGTTTTCTCCCTGCGACTAAGGCCATGCCAAAGGAAATGTTGTCCATCGTTGATACGCCGCTCATAGAATATGCAGTCGAAGAAGCACGTGCCGCGGGCATCGAGCAGTTTATTTTTGTCACCGGCCGCGGCAAGGCCGCCATCGAGAATCATTTTGATCATTCCTTCGAACTTCATCACGTGCTGGCAAACAAAGGTCAGGCGGCGCTGGAAGAGATAGTAAAGCGCTCGCGCTTACCTGCCGGTACCGTCTCCTATACCCGCCAACAGGAGCCGCTGGGTCTGGGCCATGCGGTCTGGTGCGCTCGTCACTTGGTAGGCAACGAGCCTTTTGCAGTCCTTCTTGCTGATGATTTGATCAAGGCAGAGACGCCCTGTCTGGCCCAAATGCTGGCAGTGCACGAGACGGTCGGTGGCAATCTGGTGGCGGTGATGGATGTACCTCGCGAGCACACCTCGCGCTACGGCATTCTCACCCCCGGTGAGGCAGACAGCCACCTCGTTTCCGTCGAAGGACTCGTGGAGAAGCCGTCGCCTGAGGCTGCACCGTCCACGCTTGCAGTGATCGGCCGTTATATCCTTGATGGTGCAATATTTGATCGTTTGGCGACCTTGGAAGGTGGGACAGGGGGTGAAGTCCAGCTCACGGATGCGATGGCCATGTTAATAGGGGAGCAGCCGTTCCATGGCTATCGGTTCGTGGGAGAACGTTACGATTGTGGCAGTAAGCTGGGTTTTCTGGAGGCGACTCTTGCCTTCGCTCTTGACCGTCAGGATCTTACCGCAGGGCTGAGATCGCTTCTGCGAAAGTACGCCGAACAACACCGAGAATAAAGGTACATTATGCGTATCGTCATTGTTGGCTCCGGCTACGTCGGTTTGGTTTCGGGCGCTTGTTTTTCCGAATTCGGCGTGGACGTGACCTGCATCGACAGCGATTCAAAAAAGATCAAAAAGTTGAAGGCCGGTGGTACTCCAATCTATGAGCCAGGGCTCGATAATCTTGTGGCGCGCAACGTTGCTGCGGGGCGTCTGGCGTTCTCGACCGAACTTGCGCCGGCGGTCGACGGCGCTGATGTCGTCTTTATCGCTGTCGGCACGCCGAGCCTGCGTGGCGACGGCCATGCCGATCTTTCCTATATCTATGCCGCGGCGGAAGAGATCGCTGCAGCGCTGACGGAGCGCACCGTAGTTGTCACAAAGTCCACTGTTCCGGTCCACACCAGCCTCGAGGTCGAGCGTGTGATTGCCAAGTGTCGGCCGGATTTACAGCCGGGCAAGGATTTTGACGTGGCCTCGAACCCAGAGTTTCTGCGCGAAGGCTCAGCGATCGAGGATTTTATGCACCCTGACCGTGTTGTGGTCGGCGCCGAAAGTGAACATGCGCGGACCGTTCTGGGTGCGCTTTATCGACCGCTCTATCTGCGCGAGACGCCCATTGTCCATACCGCGCGCGAGACTGCGGAACTGATCAAGTACGCGGCTAATGCCTTTCTCGCCACCAAGATCACTTTTATAAACGAGATCGCTGATCTTTGCGAAAAGGTGGGCGCGGATGTGCAGCAGGTTGCCAAGGGGATGGGGTTGGACAACCGCATCGGGCCTAAGTTTCTGCATCCAGGACCGGGCTACGGCGGTAGCTGCTTTCCTAAGGATACTCTGGCGCTGGTACGTACGGCGCGGGAATATGGCGCACCGACGCGCATTGTTGAGACGGTGGTTGAGGTCAATGAGGGGCGCAAGCAGGCGATGGCTAATAAGGTCGTGGCAGCTTGCGGTGGCTCGGTAGGCGGCGCCACTATCGCCGTGTTTGGGCTTTCCTTCAAGCCTAATACCGACGATATGCGCGATAGTCCAAGCCTGAACATCGTACCCATCCTGCAGGCGGCTGGTGCGAGTGTCCGGGCCTATGATCCCAAGGCAATGGATGTGGCTGCGCCCATGCTACCGGGCGTAGAATTCGGCGATTCCGCCTACGATATCGTGGATGGCGCTAACGCTCTCGTGATTGTTACGGAGTGGAACCAGTTTCGCAGCCTCGATCTACAACGTCTGAAGGCGGCCATGCGTACACCCGTGGTCGTCGATCTACGCAACATCTATCAGCCGGCGGAGATGGCCGCGGCTGGTTTCACTTATGTCAGCATAGGCCGGCCATGAGCGGTAAGACTGCGTAATGGGGCTTGATCCGGAAATTTTACGCGCCTACGACATTCGCGGTGTCGTCGGCGAGAGTCTGCGCGAGATTGATGCGTGCGTCCTCGCCCAAGCCTATGCGACAGTGGTCGGCCGCGAGTGCGGCTCGGCCCGCATATGTCTAGGCTACGATGGGCGCCTGTCCTCTCCTGCCCTGGCCGAGGCCGTCACGGCAGGTTTCTGCGCGGCCGGTGCCGAGGTGATTCGTATCGGCTGCGGGCCGACGCCGATGCTCTATTTCGCGGTAAAGACCTTGGCTGCGGATGCCGGTATGATGATCACCGGCTCCCACAATCCGCCTGACCACAACGGCCTCAAGATGGCCCTAGCCGGCCAGGCTTTTTATGGCGATGACATTCAACGGCTTGGCCGTCTTATTGCAGTTGGCGACCTTGCCACAGGAGAGGGCAGCGTACGAGATTGGGATGTCAGTGAGGCCTATGTCGAGGCCTTGCTCGGCGCCTACCGCCCAGAGACTGGGCTCAAAGTTGCCTGGGATGCTGGTAATGGCGCTGCTGGCGAGATCATGGCGCGATTGGCGGAGCGGCTGCCGGGGACGCACCATCTGTTGTACGAAACTATCGACGGCACTTTTCCCAATCACCACCCCGACCCGACTGTTGCTGTGAACTTAGAAGCGCTCATTGAGACAGTGCGCCGCGAGGGCTGCGATATTGGTGTCGCCTTCGATGGCGACGGCGACAGGCTGGGCGCCGTTGACGGCGCGGGGCGGATAATCTGGGGCGACCAGATTCTCTGCCTGGTCGCCGGCCCCGTGCTGGCCGAGCGCCCGGGTGCTACGGTGATTGCTGATGTGAAGGCTTCGAGCGTGCTCTTCGAGCGCATTGTCGCGCTTGGCGGTGAGCCCTTGATGTGGCGTACCGGACATTCGCCGATCAAGGCCAAGATGGCTGAGGTCAAGGCCCCGCTCGCGGGCGAAATGAGCGGGCATATTTTCTTTGCCGACCGCTACTACGGCTTCGACGATGGTCTCTACGCTGCGGTACGTCTGCTTGAGACTGTGGCCTTGAGTGGTGTGAGCGCGGCAACCTTGCGCGATTCTCTGCCCGCCATGCTCAATACGCCGGAGCTTCGCTTCGATTGCGATGACAAGCGTAAGTTCGCTGTGGTCGGAGAGGTGGCCGGGCGCTTGCAAAAATGCGGTGCTGATGTCATCGATATTGACGGTGTACGCGTCAATACCGCTGACGGCTGGTGGTTGCTGCGTGCCTCGAACACCCAGCCGGTATTGGTGGCGCGCTGCGAGGCCCGCGATAAGGCGGGGCTTGCCCGTCTCAAGGCAGCATTGGTCGAACAGCTGGGCGCAAGTGGTGTTGCTCCCCCAGACGGTCTCTAGCAAGGGAACTCGCTATGACAGGTCTTGTCGGCCAGCTGGCTGAACAAATGCCGGTGGCGCTGGAGGAGGTCACGGTGGCAGGGCGCGTTGGCCTGGTTATCGTCGATGAGGTCAACGGTTTTGCCACGGTTGGTGCTGGAAATCTGGCACCGGCGAAGCCGAATGAGCAGGTATCCCGTATGGTTGCCGAGACCAACTCTCTGGCGCATGAGTTTCTAGACCGGGGTGGTCCTGTGCTGGCCTTTCTCGACACCCATGAGCCCGGCAAGCTCGAGCCGCCCTACCCGCCTCATTGCGAGCGCGGCACAGGCGAGGAGGAGCTGGTGTGCGAGATCGCCTGGCTTGCCGATGCTGATGGTGTGACGCTGGTCCGCAAGGACTGCATCAACGGTTTCGTCGGTGCTATCGATGTCGACAGCGGCGCCAATCGTATAGTCGACTGGGTCAACGGGCATGTCCTGGAAACAGTGGTTGTGGTCGGGATCTGCACGGACATATGCGTCATGGACTTTGTGTTGACGTTCCTGTCCGCGCGCAATCACGGCCTGATGCCGTCGCTCACGGAGGTCATTGTGCACGAGCCGGCCTGCGCCACGTACGACCTGCCGCGTGCCGCCGTGGCCGAGCTCGGTCTACCGGTGAGTGCAAGTCATCCGCAGAGGCTGACCCATCACATGGGGCTCTATTTCATGCATTCGCGGGGCGCGCGTCTAGCAAGCAGTGTCAGCTGGTCGGGCGCGCAATAATACAGGGCAGATTGCGTGCCCAGAGGGACGAGCAGGCATCCTGTGCTTCTTGCTTAGTCAGCCCCTGGTGTCGCGCCCGGTAAAGGGTGCCCTGGTTGTCCTCCACCGGCATGATGTGACGCCCAGTGCCGAGACGTAGCGCGGGCACGACGCGGGCCGCCGTATCGAGCGCCTGCTCCGCTGCGTCGCGCCTTGAGAAAGCCCCGACCTGAATCGCCCAATCGTGCTCCGGTGAGAACAGTACTGGTGGGATGCTCTCGGGCCTTTTGGTAATTGCCACTGCGGCCGGCTTCGGTAGGGCCGATGCCGCGATCGCGAAGTCGATATCGGGCTTGGGTCTGGGGCGCGCTACAATTGTCATTGTACGGCTGATGCCCCCCACATCAGCAAAAGCGCGGTCTACTATGCGGCGCATCTTTGCGTCGCGCTTGCGCCCGGTCTTGCCGCCCAATATTACGGCGATGATGTGTTGGCCGTCGCGTTGTACAGAGGCTGCCAGGTTGAAGCCAGAGGCTCGAATATAGCCGGTCTTGATGCCGTTCATACCCGGATAATTACTAAGCAGCTTGTTGGTGCTGCGATAGACAGTGCCGTTATATTCGAACGATCTGTTGGCGAAGAAGTGTGTGAACTGGGGAAACTTACTATAGAGCGCACGGGCGAGGCGGGTGATGTCGCGTGCTGTCGTCTGCTGTCTCGGATCGTGTAGGCCAGAGGCATTGCGGAAGGTGGTGTGCTTCATGTTTAGCCTGCGCGCCTTGCGCGTCATCAACATTGCAAAGTTAGCTTCGCTGCCTGAGAAATGCTCAGCGATCACCGTGGCGACGTCGTTGGCCGACTTGGTTGCGAGCGCCAGAACCGCATCGTACAGGCGGATCGTCGTCCCCGCTTTCAGGCCGAGCTTGGATCGCGGTTGTCCCGCCGCATTCGCCGAGACGGCCAACTCGTCGCTCAGGGCCGTACCGTCTGCCTCGACCGCCTCGAAAACCAGGTACAGCGTCATCATCTTGGTCAGAGACGCGGGATAATTCAGTGTGTCAGGATTGGCCGCATGCAAGACTTGACCGCTGTCCGCATCAATCACTATCGCAGCATAGCCGGCTTCCGCGGCGCGATGCGGCGACAAAACGACGAGCACTATTGCCAAGCCAGCGATAAACACTGTAAGCCCCGTCAGGCGCAGACTTCGGTGCAAGTGCGTGATTGCCAACGGCAGCGGACCACCCATCCCCACATCAACGCTCAAGGTTAGACAACCTAGAGCGATTCTTTAACGTTTTCAAAGGAAAGCAGCGAAAATTTACGGTGGTATAATGGGAAATCCTTGAGGTAGTCTCATTGCACCGCCAATAATTTTTTATTGCAGCGCACAAATATCATTGACAATTAGTATAATTTTCCCCATTTACTCGCATAGTGCGATGCACAAATTCGTTTTGAGTAGCGACGTCAAGGGCGATTACTGTTTTGCGTTCAGCGTGAGGAAAGAAAAACATGACAGACACGACCCAGAAGGGCAGGAAGGGCGCCACCAAAGCCACCGCATCGGGCGAGGCCGCCGCTGCCAACGACTTTTTTGCCATGAGCCAAAAGGCTACCGAGGACTGGTTCCGCGCCGGCGCCGAGGCTTGGACCGGCAATTACGATGCCTGGAGGGCGCTCAATACCGATAAGACCGCATCCTTTGGCGATTGGGAAGGGGTTGCTGAGCAGGGCCGCGAGAACCTCGATGCCTGGGTGGCCAGCAGCAAGATTGCGGTCGAGGGCATGGGCGCCATCGCCGGCAAGCTTGCCGATCGCGTAACCGCTTCGATGGCTGCGGGCATTTCTGTCTCGCGCGTGATGCTAGGGTGCAAGGACGTGCAATCCCTGGTCGAGGTGCAGAGCGAGCAGGCACGAAACGCTTTTGACAACTGGATGTCCGACAGCAATAGCCTGAACAAAATAACCACAGAGACTGCGGTTAAGGCAGCCGTGCCCATCGGCCGCTGCGTCAATACCGTCATCGACAAGGCAACGAAAAGCGCCGCCTGAAGAGAAACGATATGGTTTTTTCGGCCTGGCCCGGTATCCCTGATGCCGGGTCGTCTTTTTTCAAGCCTTTAACTGCGCCTTGAGAGTTCGATATTATATTTATACGGGAACGGTCGGCGCGCGGCGCGGCGACCCAATGAGGTGTGTTGAGCGGATTCGATGATTGATCATCCTCCTATCGAGGCGGTGCACAGAGAGCGCATGAGCGATGACGGTGACAGTGGCGAGGGCGCTGGCCGTTCCGGTACCGGGCTCGCGACGCGCACTAAGCCCAAGACCAAAAAGCCGTCTATGTATAAGGTCTTGATGCTGAACGATGACTATACTCCGATGGAGTTTGTCGTATATGTGCTAGAGAGGTTCTTTCAGATGTCGCGCGAGCAGGCGACACGGATCATGCTCCACGTACACCAACGCGGCGTCGGTATTTGCGGAGTTTACTCCTACGAAGTGGCGGAAACCAAGGTGACCCAGGTGATGGATTTCGCACGCCAGAACGAACATCCTCTGCAATGCACCTTGGAAAAGGACTGAGCGGGCGCCGCTAAGCACCCGGGAAAGGGCACGGATGCTGTCGAAGATGCTTGAAGAGACCCTGCACCGAGCCTTGGCCGATGCCAATGGCCGACAACACGAGCTTGCCACGCTGGAGCATTTGCTGTTGTCCCTGACCGAGGACCAAGATGCCGTAGCTGTGCTGCGGGCCTGCAATGTCGACGTGGATAAGCTGCATCACGCCCTCGAGGCCTTTCTCGATGAGGAATTGGGCGGCCTGATGGTCGACCAGGCGGTGACCGATGCTAAACCGACGCCGAGCTTCCAGCGTGTCGTCCAGCGTTCGGTGCACCATGTGCAGATGTCGGGCCGCGAGGAAGTGACCGGCGCCAATGTGCTCGTCGCTATCTTCTCCGAGCGCGAATCTCATGCCGTCTATTTTCTGCATGAGCAGGACATGACGCGTCTCGATGCGGTGAGCTATATCAGCCACGGTATCGCCAAAGCCCCTGGTGCCTCCGAATCGCATCCGCCAAGCGGTACGGACGAGGCAGATGACGACGGCGAGCAGGTCGTTAAGCAGGGCACCGAGGCGCTCGATGCCTATTGCATCAATCTCAATGCGAAGGCGGCTGATGGCCGTGTCGACCCGCTGATCGGCCGCGATGACGAAGTGGAACGCGCAATTCAGGTGCTCTGCCGGCGGACTAAAAACAATCCCTTGTTCGTAGGAGATTCTGGTGTCGGCAAGACGGCCATCGCCGAAGGGCTGGCCAAGCGTATCGTGGATTCGGAAGTGCCGCAGGTGCTCGCCGGTGCCACCATGTTCGCCCTCGACATGGGCGCGCTGTTGGCCGGCACGCGCTATCGCGGCGACTTCGAGGAACGGGTGAAGGCGGTGCTCATCGAGCTTGAGAATTTCGATGGCGCCATTCTATTCGTAGATGAGATCCACACCGTGATCGGTGCCGGCGCCACCTCGGGTGGTGCCATGGATGCCTCGAACCTACTTAAGCCGGCGCTGCAAAGCGGCAGCCAGCGCTGCATGGGTTCGACAACCTACAAGGAGTACCGAAACTACTTTGAGAAGGACCGGGCCCTGGTGCGGCGCTTCCAGAAGATCGACGTCAATGAGCCGAGCGTTGAGGACGCCATCGAGATTCTCAGTGGTCTCAAGCCCTATTACGAGGAATATCACGATGTCGAGTACACGCCCGATGCGCTGAAGGCTGCTGTCGAACTGTCGTCGCGTTATATTGGCGACCGCAGGCTGCCGGACAAGGCGATCGACGTGATCGACGAAGTCGGCGCAGCACAAGCGTTGCTGGCCAAGGAGGAACGCAAGAAGGTCATCGATACCGATGAGATCGAGCGCATCGTCGCGAAGATCGCGCGCATTCCACCGAAGACCGTCAGCCGCGACGACAAGCAGATGATGGGGTCTCTGATCACCAATCTGAAGACCGTGGTGTTTGGCCAAGATCCAGCTATTGAGGCGCTGACTAGCGCCATCAAGTTGTCGCGCGCAGGCCTGCGCGCGCCCCCGAAGCCCAGCGGCCGCGATCTTTTCTGCCGTCCCACCCCTGTCGGCCAGAACGAGGTGGCGCGACAGCTCGCCATAATCATGGGCATCGAACTGATCCGCTTCGACATGTCGGAATATATGGAGCGCCACACAGTGTCGCGACTTATTGGCGCGCCACCCGGCTATGTCGGCTTTGACCAGGGTGGCTTGCTAACCGACGCCGTCGACCAGCATCCCCATGCGGTATTACTGCTCGACGAGATTGAGAAGGCGCATCCCGACCTATTCAACATACTTTTGCAAATCATGGACCACGGCAAGCTCACTGACCACAATGGCAAGCATGTAGACTTCCGCAACGTCATCCTGATCATGACCACCAATGCTGGTGCTATGGACCTCGCTAAGCCTGCCATCGGCTTCGGTCGGGAGGCCCGAGAGGGCGACGATGAGGAGGCTATCAATCGCATGTTCTCCCCGGAGTTCCGTAATCGTCTCGATGCGGTGATCAGCTTCGCCAATCTCAGCCCCGAGGTTGTGCATCGCGTAGTCGATAAGTTCATCGTCCAGCTTGAAGGCCAGCTTGCCGATCGCAACGTTACCATCGAGCTTTTCGACGAAGCGCGCGACTGGCTCGCTAAGAAGGGTTATGACCGGCTCTATGGCGCGCGACCTTTGGCACGCGTGATTCAGGAGTATGTCAAGAAGCCGCTCGCCGACAAATTGCTGTTCGGCGAGCTGATCGATGGCGGCCACGTCAAGGTTACGGTACATGACGGCAATCTAGCCTTTGATATTGACATCTCCGGTATCGTTCAGAAGACGGATTCTGACGGTGAGGATGACGAGAAAATCAGCGAACCAGTTGATAGTTGATAATATATTGTCTAACTATTCGTCGGTAATATATTCAAGATAGACTTCCACGATCGTTGATCGCGCTCTGGCTGAGATCGAGGCGTGGCATGTTATGGTTGTTGACAGAAATGATGGCGGTTTTATGAGTCCACGGCTGCGCGCCTGGCCGCGCGTTTGCGTTCGTGCGGATCGAGGTTGCGCTTGCGCAGGCGGATGGCCTGCGGCGTTACCTCGACCAACTCGTCGCCGCCGATATAAGCGATGGCCGCCTCGAGTCCCAGCAACCGCGGCGGTGTCAGTCGCACGGTGTCATCCTTTCCGGCGGCGCGGATATTGGTGAGCTGCTTGGCCTTGAGAGGATTGACTTCGAGGTCGTTTCCGCGGGTGTGCTCACCGATGATCATGCCCTGATATACGGGATCGCCAGGCTCGATGAACATCGGTCCGCGGTCTTCGAGTTGCCACAAGGCATAGGCTACGGCCTTACCGGCGGCGGTCGATATAAGCACGCCGTTGCGGCGCTCGGCCACTGGCCCGCGATAGGCCTCGTAGCCGTGGTAAACGCGGTTGAGCACGCCGGTACCGCGGGTTTCGGTAAGGAACTGGCCATGATAGCCGATCAGGCCGCGCGAGGGCGCATGGAAGACCAACCGTGTTTTATCCTTGCTGCCGGGGCTCATCTCGAGCAGGCTGCCCCGTCTCTCGGCAACGGATTCGACGACCACGCCTGCATAGGACTCGTCAACATCGATCACCACTTCCTCGATAGGCTCGAGGCGTTGGCCGGTCTTCGGGTCGTCACGGAACAGTACGTGCGGGCGGCCGATGGCAAGCTCGTAGCCCTCGCGGCGCATAGTCTCGATGAGCACGCCCAGCTGCAACTCGCCACGGCCTTCGACCGAGAAAACATCGGCACTGTCGGTATCGTTAACACGGATGGCAACGTTACCCTCGGCCTCGCGGCTAAGGCGCGTCTTGAGTATGCGGCTGGTTAGCTTGTCGCCGTCGCGCCCAGCTAGCGGCGAGGTATTGACCGCGACCGTCATGACAAGCGTCGGCGGGTCGATGGGCTGTCCGACAAGCGCGGTCCTGACTTCCGGTGCGCACAGCGTATCGGCAACCGTAGCATTCTCCAGGCCAGCGACGGCGACGATGTCGCCAGTTCTCACGCGTTCCACCGCCACGCGCTCGAGGCCGCGAAAGGTGAAAAGCTTGGTGGCGCGGCCCTGTTCAACGACGTTGCCTTCACCGCGTAAGGCTTTAATCTGTGTGTTGGCTGAGAGTGTTCCTGAGGCGACGCGTCCGGTCAGTACGCGCCCTACATAGGGATCGGCTTCGAGCAGGGAGGCAAGCATCGTAAACGGTGCCGCCTCATCGCCATCTGGCGGCAACACGTGTTTGATAACGGTCTCAAAAAGTGGCCTCAATCCGGCTTTCTCGGCGGCGAGGTCGCTCACCGCCCAGCCTTCCTTGGCGGAGGCGAAGAGGTAGGGGAAGTCGAGCTGCCTCTCGCTGGCGCCGAGTGCCGAGAACAGGTCGAAGATCTCGTCGAGCGCCTGCTCGGCCCGGTGTTCGGCTCGGTCAACCTTGTTGATTACCACGATGGGACGTAAGCCCAGCGCCAGCGCCTTGCCGGTGACGAACTTGGTCTGCGGCATCGGCCCCTCGCCGGCATCGACCAGCACCAGCACGCCGTCGACCATACTGAAAATACGCTCGACCTCGCCGCCAAAATCAGCGTGGCCCGGTGTGTCAACGATATTGATGCGAGTTTGGGCCCAGGTTACCGAGGTACATTTGGCGAGAATTGTGATGCCGCGCTCGCGCTCCAAGTCGAAGGAGTCCATGGCGCGTTCGGCCATGTTCTGGTTCGCACGTACGGCTCCTGATTCGCGCAGTAGCGCGTCCACCAGTGTGGTTTTGCCATGGTCCACGTGAGCGATGATGGCGATGTTACGGCGCATTGCGAAGGTCAGAAATGCTGTCGGCGCAGGCTGTTTCAAGGCTGTAAGTGGCAGTATAACCAACATGATCGGTGAACTTTTGTCCGGAAACTAGGGGGTAGGTCAGCGCCGGATCGATATCGGTCGTGGTCACTTCGAGGTTGGGTGAGAGGCCTTTCAGCACTGCGACGATCTCGTGCAGCGATGGCGCATAAGCCTGCAAGTTATAGATGGCATCAAGCGGGCCCTTATGGGTGATGACGCGCGCGAAGGCCTCTGCGACATCTTTCACGTACATCAGGTCGAGCGGTATGGTCGAGACCTCGAGGGCGGTGCTGCCGCCGTCCGCTGCAGCCTGAAACAGGTTAACGAGCTGCGTCGCGGCACCGCGATACCAGAGACCAGCGCCGAAGATCACCGGCAGGCGCAGGCCGGTGACGGGCACGCCTTTAACATCCCGATAGAATCCCGCGACGTCCTCTGCTAGCACCTTGGTCAGGCCATAGAAGGTCTCCGGCAAACGCGGCGCCTCTTCGTTGACCGGGTCAGGACCGTAATGGTGCGGGGCGCCGTAGACCGCGAGCGTGCTCGCCCAAAATAATCGCTCGACCCCGCGTTCCTCGCAGGCGGCGAGCAGATTGCGAAAGCCGCCGACATTGACGCTGAGCGCACTGGCCTCGTTCTCGCGCGCCGCGGCGAGCAGGCCGTTACCGCTGCCGCCATAGGCGGCGAGGCCGACCACGAACTCGGGCCGGGCGATGGCAAGCGTCGAGGTCAGTGCCTCGTCGTCCTCGACACTGCCTTCGATGAGCATGATGTCGGCCAAGTCGTGCTCGCTCAGGCAGGGCTCGGGGCCCGGCGCGAACACTGTGACCTCATGGTTGTCTTTGATTAAGCGGCGAACCACATGGGCACCAACGAAGCCGCTGCCACCGGTGACGAGGATACGGGCCATGGGCGCCTACGTGTCGAGCACTGCAGGGTCGCGCACAGCGCCGAAGGCGGCGCTGCGAGTGAGTGCTGCATAAGCCTGTAAGGCTCGTGATACCTTGCGGTTGCGTTTGGGCTGCCAGGCGTCTCTGCGCGCTTCCATGGCAGTCCGACGAGTTGCCAGGGTCTCGTCGTCGACCTCCAGGCGGATGACCCGGTTGGGAATGTCAAGGACAACGGTATCGCCCGGTTCGAGCAAGCCTATGGCGCCGCCCTCCGCGGCCTCCGGCGAGATATGCCCGATCGACAGGCCCGAGGTGGCGCCGGAGAAGCGCCCGTCGGTGATCAGCGCGCATTCGGCGCCAAGGCCGACCGACTTAAGCATGCTTGTCGGCATCAGCATCTCCTGCATACCAGGGCCGCCGCGCGGTCCTTCGTAGCGGATCACCACCACATCACCCGCTTTGACTTCGCCGCCGATAATGCCGGCGGCCGCTGCATCCTGACTCTCGAAGATCACGGCTGGGCCACTGAAGGTGAGAATGTTCTTGTCGACACCTGCGGTCTTCACGATGCAGCCGTTCTTTGCCAAGTTGCCGAACAGCACGGCAAGCCCGCCATCGGCGCTGTAGGCGTTGGGGATGTCGCGGATGCAGCCGGTAGCGCGATCGGTGTCGAGGGTGTCGTAGTAGCTGTCCTGGCCGAATGCCTCGATTGAGTGCTGACGGCCCGGCGCCGCGCGATAAAAGCGTGCCACCTCGGCGTCGTCGCTGCGCTGGACGTCGTGTGCGGCGAGCGTTTCGCCGAGGCTCTCGCCAAGAACATTGTCGGCGGCCGTATTGATCAGGTTGCCGCGGTCGAGTTCGCCGAGGATGCCGATAACACCTCCGGCGCGATGTACGTCTTCAACATGATAGTGCTGCACGCTCGGTGAGACCTTGCAGAGATTTGGCACCTTGCGCGATAGCCGGTCGATATCAGCCATGGTAAAATCGACCTCGCCCTCAAAGGCGGCGGCGAGCAGATGCAACACCGTGTTGGTTGAGCCGCCCATGGCGATATCCATTGTCATCGCGTTCTCGAAGGCGGTTTTATTGGCAATATTACGTGGCAGTACGGACTCGTCACCATTCTGATAATAGCGCTTCATGAGATCCACGACGACACGTGCGGCGTCGAGGAAAAGGTCCTTGCGGCGCGCGTGACTTGCCACCAGGGTGCCGTTGCCGGGCAGCGCTAGGCCCAGCGCTTCTGTCAGGCAGTTCATCGAGTTGGCCGTGAACATGCCCGAGCAGCTGCCGCAGGTGGGGCAGCCCGCGCGCTCGTAGTCCAGAAGTTTCTCCTCGGTAGTATCGGGGTTGTTGGACGCGACCAGCGTGTCCACGAGATCGATGATTTCGCCATTGGGCATCTTACCGGCTTCCATAGGCCCGCCGGAGACGAAGACGGTCGGGATATTGAGGCGTAGCGCTGCCATCAACATGCCGGGAGTGATCTTGTCGCAGTTGGAGATGCAGACCAGGGCATCGGCGCAATGGGCATTGACCATGTATTCTACCGCATCGGCGATGATCTCGCGTGAGGGCAGGCTGTAGAGCATGCCGTCATGACCCATGGCGATACCGTCGTCGACGGCGATGGTGTTGAACTCCTTGGCCACGGCGCCTGCCTTTTCAATCTCGCGCGCCACCATCTGGCCAAGGTCCTTTAGATGCACGTGTCCCGGCACGAACTGGGTAAAGGAGTTGGCGATGGCAACAATGGGCTTATCGAGGTCGGATTCGGCGGTGCCAGTCCCCCGCCAAAGGGCGCGTGCGGCGGCCTGTCCGGCGCCTTGGGTGGTGCGGTGCGAGCGATAGGCGGGCACGATATATCTCCTCTCGAGGTGTAACGACTTGATTGGCAAAAGTGTTCAAGTGTCTCATACTCTTGTTTGTGAATGACAAGCAATGGGAGGACCACACAATGCTTAGAAGACTTTTGCTCATAGTGCTGGCGCTCGCCTGGACAGAGACGGCTATAGCGGCCGGCGATTATCCGATCGAGCAGTATGAGCTCATGACCCAATGCATAAGTGATCCGTCATGCAACGTCGGGCTCCTGTTCTCAACCGAGCCGGAAAACCGCATCGACGGCGCCGTGGGGGACGCGGAGGAGGTAACTTGGAAATGGCCGATCTGCATGCGTGGGAATGTCGAGGGCAGTGGTGACTGGGCCTGCGTTCCGGTGTGCACCACTGAGGCCTGCTGGTGCGAAGAAGACGATAAGTGTTGACGACTTAGGTGATCAACTTTTGGGTGTGGACCGCGACGGTCCCAGTGGCTGCCGTGGTGTTTCTACTGTGAAGCGGTCGTGGCAAAACAACCACATGCCGACCTGGAGCAGTCAAGGTCGGTGGCCGTTAATTCGGGAAAATGAGCCTGACCTCGTAGAGTCTCAAGCCGGCTACGGGGCTGCTGCTACGCTGGGCCACGGTGTGTCACGCATAAGCTAGCGCGATGTCCTTTTGAGTACCATGCTACGTTCGTTTTGATCGAGCCGCCAATCTTGAATTGTGCTGCGGCGTGGCTCTTCTGCGTGGCAGGCAACAGCTTTCCCCGTTCAGTCTGCAGCCATGCCAATTCGTTTGACGCACCGTGAACAGACTTCAGTGCGATTGTAGAGAGCAGTGCGGCAAGCAGGATATCTCGCTTGGCATATGCTTGGGTTATCATCACGGCCGGCCGAAACGCGATCTGGAGTGTATGGTCATCATGGATCAGGTGCCGAGGGTTGATCACTGATTGCGCAACGCAGGGGAATGAGGCATCAAGGATAGCGGTAGGGCTTTCGAGCTTCCGTTCCACCTTGCCGATACCGGATACCAACCCAATCCCGTGGAGGGTCAGTAGTGCCAAAAACCAAAAAGGTCCTTTTCGATAATAACCCTGGCCGAAATGCGCAAACCGTCGGCATCGCTCGCGAGCTTGGCACAGACATCGAGCTCATTCACGAACCCTCCGTCGGCGTAGTCGGTAACAAGGGTGATTCCCAATGTTATCTCGGCGTGCAACAGAAGGTCGAGGCCATCCATGCCTGCCTGCGCCAGTCCATTGGCGAAGGCAGCGAGCAGATGCGCATGCGCCTGGTGCAGCCGGAATATACCGTTGCTACCTCGGACGGCATGCGCAACGGCACGCGCGAGATGCGCTATTCCCTGATCGGTCGCGAGGTCACGCACGATACGATGTGCGAGCATCTGAGCGCGAGCGGACTTGAGGGAACCATTGCCGTAGTCGCTTGTGACAAACCTCCTGTCGGGACCCTTGCTGCGATTCTCGAGCATGACCGGCCGGCTATCATCATGTCGGACGGGCCCATCCGTCCCGGTACGGATTCCGTCACCCACGAGCCGATCGATATCATTACCGGCTTTCAGGTCGCGGGCAGCAATGACGAGCCGATGAAGAAGCGAGTCGCCAGCGAGGCTTGTCCTGGCTACGGTAGTTGTGGCGGTATGTTCACCTATAACACCATGCAGACTTTTATCGGCGTGGTCGGTATGCAGCCGCTCCATATGGTATCGCCGGCGTCGGACGATGCGAGACGCTTGGAACAGTTCCCAGGAGAGCTCGTGACGCATCTGGGCGCGATGATCGCTGCTGATCTAACGCCACGAAAAATCGTTAGTCGAGATTCTATTCGTAACGCCATGATTGTCTCGATGGCTGTAGGAGGCTCAACGAATGTTCTGCTGCACGGCCCTGAGATCGCGAGAGCCGCCGGGTTCGGTAATTTTGCCAGAGATATCATGTCGCCGGAGGAATTCAATCATTTGTCACAGCATGTCGTGCCGGTTCTGGTCGATGCGCGGCCGTTCGGGCGCTATTCGATGGTCGATATAGACGAGAAAGGCGGCATACAGGTTATCGTCAAAGAGTTGTTGGATGCTGGTCTCCTAAACGGTGAAGCGATGACCTGTACCGGCGAGACCCTGGCGCAGCAAATCGCGCGTCTTGATCCGCCAGCACCAGACGGAGATGTCATATGCAGCGTGGAAAATCCGTACAAGCCAACAGGAGGATTGCGCGTCCTGGGCGGTAATTTGTCTCCGGAATTCAGCGCTGTTCTGAAGCTTGCTGGTGTCGAAGGCGGCCTCGAGAATAACGTCTTTCTGGGCAAAGCGCGCGTGTTCGACGCCGAAGCTAATCTTCTACATACTCTAGAAAATAGTCCTGAAGTTTTCGAACATCACGATATGGTTATCGTGCGCTACGAAGGGCCGAGTGGTGCGCCTGGTATGCCGGAAATGCTCGACTCCACCTCTCGCATCACAACGCTGTGCCGCGAGAAAGGTATTATCGTCGGCCTCATGACCGATGCCAGATTCTCCGGCGGTTCGGTGGGGCTTGTGATAGGCCATGTTGGCCCCGAGGCTGCGTTGGGCGGCCCGATCGCTTTCGTGGAAGACGGCGATGAGATTGTTGTCGACCTCAACGTCAACGAGCTGAACTGTACGGCGCTGTCAGATCCCGAAACGCTTGATACCAGAAAAGCGGCATGGGAAAAGATTGTTGCGGCTAATGGCGGCATGCACCCCGCAGTCGGCAATGTGGACACACGTTTACTGAACCGTATGCGGCGCACCGCCGTCTCTGCAATTTTTGGCGCCGGCATGCACCCCGATCGAGTGCTTTGGGTGCCGGAATCTCGGGAGCCAGTGAAGACGGCCTTCGTGCCCTCAAACAAGTATCGCGCCGGCTCGGAGAGGGCATTCTAGAGCACCTGCTGGTTGAGAAGACCTTTGCTTGCCACTTGGCCGGCCGAGCAAAAAAGAAAGGCGGCGCGAACGCCGCCTTTCCATGAATGGGCCACACATCAGGCCGAGTCATGAGAACATGGTATCAACGCAAACAGAAGAGGCTGCCCCGCTGCCCGCGTTGCATACCAGAGCCTATCGATGTGGCACCGAATTCATGTGACATTGGATCACCTCCTTTCCATTGTGGAACATAGAGCCTGATTATGTCGGCTCACCCACACCGTTAACAAGATGAATATTTTCTAGACCGTCTCCGATGTTCGTCTCTGGCAATGGCGCCTGGCATTATTGGGGATGAGAATCGCAAGCAGACTCCCGGTGTTGCCGCCACCTGGCAACAAATGAAGTTGACCACTATTTCTCGGCGGGCACGGGTCGCTCAGTAATCTCCTTTTTTTCCGGTACCGATGAAATTGAACTCGCCAGTATAGTCGATCGTATTCCACCATGGCGCGACACCTGTCTCGGCGTCGATATGACGCAGGAAGTGATCGGGGGCCGGCGGCTGGATTCGGAAGGTAACGCGATAGCGACCCGGGCCTTCGAGGGCGACATTGGCGCCGTAATGGGGGCCGTCCGAGGCGACCATCGCGTGCAACATGCCTGACCGACTCCAGTCGCTGCCTTCCTTGCCGAGCGTATAAGCGATCCTCAGATACGGAATCCAATCGCCTTCGCCAAGACCGTTGGGGTTGGCCGCTGTGGCGTGAATGTCGGCCTCTAGGTGGATGTCGGCGTGGCCGGCTTCTTGGCCAGCTATCGCCGGTTCCATTTCTACCGGCTGCAGGTAGACACCGGCGATCTTCATGCCATGTCGCTCGATCGGCTCGCCCGCGGGAAACTCTCCGGCGAGGCCCGGTAGGGCCAGACAGGCCAGGGATAATGCTGCGAGAGTCAGAACATTGGATCCCAGCAGTTTCCTCATTGTTTCATGCTCCAATTATTTGTGCCTACTGCTTATTCCGTAGGGCTAAACATAATGCGAGTGTGTCGCATTCGCAAACATGAGTCAAGCTACGAGCCGATTTAGTTAGTCAGGCGCCGAGCACGGCCGGGTACCAGGCCGCGCCCACCGCCAAGCTGCCGGCCGCGCCGGGTAATAGTGGCAACCAGCGCCGCGACGGGACGATGCCCTGACCAGCTAGCAAGCGATGGCCGAGTACGATGCTCCAGACGGCGCTCAATGCTAACAAGGCGGCCTTAAGGGCACGCACGCCACCATCGCCGAGGCCTAGCATTTGAAGGCCGCCGAACAGATCGCCGCCGAGTCCGAGCAGCAGAGAAACCATGGCGATCGGCAAAAATTGATAGCCGAGTTCGACGAAGCGGGTGCGAAACGAGCCGCTACCGCCGGCCATCCTGGCCAGCCGCGCCGCGGTGCCGGTGAGTGCGCCAAGTAGGATTACCGCAAGCGCGCTCCAGCCGAGCATGTAGCCACTGATGAGGAAGAAATCGAACCAGCGGAAGACCTCGCCCGCCTCCGGGTAGGCTGCCATTAGCCAGATCGGCCCCGGTTCGCCGAGCCAGTACCAGCCCTGCTCGATGATCCAGTTGCCGAGCGCTAGGCGCAGCGCACCGTAGGAGTCGAGCACTAGCCAGAGAAAGCCGCCCAGCGCGGTGCCGGTGCCAATGAATAGGAATAGCACTTCGGCCAAGTTAGCATTGTGCTCACGCACCGTCGCCACCTCCTCGGCGGGTGGGCGCAGTGTCAGGGACAGGCCGCCCTTGGCGCGTGGGTTGACGCAACGGAAGCAGCCGATGCAATGGCGCGATTCTGTCTTGCGGTTGAGCCAGATCATAGTTGGGCAGACGCCTCGCTCGGTCCAGTCATCGCCACCAGGTTGTGGGCGTTTCGGGCGGAAGTCGACAGCGCCAATGCGTGAATAGACGCCGAGCAGAAGGCCAATCGGACACATGTGTCGGCACCAGACGCGCTTGTTGCGCCCGTAGAGAAAGCCCACGACGATGGCGGCGGCGAGCACGCTGCCGAAGACGATAGCGGTAGCCGGTGCGTGGTCGCGAGCACCCGCGGTCTGGGCCCAGATGGTGACGATGACGAAGCTAACGATAGGTGTTCCCGGCCACCGCACCCAGCCGGGAATGGGTCGGCGCAGGCCGCGCGTATTGGCCCATTCCGACGCCGCCCCCATGGGGCAGAGAAGGCCACACCAGCTACGCCCACTGAAGATCACCGAGAGAAAGACGAGGGGAAACCAGACCGCCCAGAGTGCGACATTGGCGAAGACAGTGAAATGCGCGAAGACACCAGCGTCCGACGGCGGCCGGTCGAGTAATAGGGGCAGGAAAAGAATTGCCACGAAGATGACAAACATGCCGATGTGGACCAGCGCAAGGCGGTCGCGGTGGACAATGAAAAATGCCTCAATGCGCGCGGCAACGCCCGGCAACAACCCGTCCCGGGCAGAAGGGGGCGGCACATCGTGTGCGGCCAATGCCATAGTTCTACTTGGCTTATCCGAGCAAGTTCCGGCCACGGCGTCGCGGTCTCCACGGGTAGGTACTGCGACTGATTTTTACTCTCATTTGGATTGCGCGGCAAGCAAAGCGGAATCTATTGTCGCGCCTTTCGGTATGACGTCGAGAATTTTTACGGGTGGTCCATTTCTTCGGTAAAACAAATTGTTATTTCTCGAATCCAGAAGATTTTCTGGCTATCTTTGCGCCGACCTTGGAGGAGAAACTTTCATTGATGCGACCCACAATCATTTTCCTGGCCATGGTCGCCGGGTTGGGCGCCAACCCGGCAGCGGCGTTGGATTCTCAAGTCCCCCTGCTGGATCTGTCAGGGCAGGATACTTGGCAGTTCGGCGAGGTCAATTACGGCGCTGAGTATAATCTTTGGGCTTGGCAAAATTTCGGCCAACCCGTGGACCAGGGCAAGGTCGTGCCGGCGGCATTTTCGGCCGATGAGGCAACGGTTTTCTCGAATACCGATGAATCCTTTTCCGCGCCGATCTTCACCCTGGAAGGGAAGACGCTGCGAGCGTTCGCCTTTGGCCGTCACCTGTTCCGCAGGCATTGGACGAACGCGCCGGACGCAGCCGAAGGTTTTGACGGCCTCGGGCCGACATTCAATCGGATCTCCTGTTCCGGTTGTCACACGCGCGACGGTCGCGGTCGGCCGCCAGCTAGTATCGACGAGCCTATGAAGTCTATGCTGGTGCGTCTCAGCGTGCCGGGCGTGGCCGAGAATGGTGGGCCGGTGCCGCATCCGCTCTACGGCCTACAGCTTCAGGACAAAGGCATCCCGGGTGTCCCGGAGGAAGGACGCGCAACGATCCACTATCGGGATATTGAAGGCAGTTTCGCAGACGGCCAGCCCTATCGGTTGCGGGCGCCAGTCTATACTTTCACCGATATGAAGTACGGTCCGCTAGGCAACCAAGCGCTATTTTCGCCACGCGTTGCACCAGCGACATACGGCCTCGGCTTGCTTGAGGCCGTCAACGAGGCGGCGATAGCGGCGGCTGCCGACCCCGATGACATGAATGGCGACGGCATATCGGGTACGGTCAATCGAGTTTGGGATCCTGCTACCGGAAACGAGCAACTCGGCCGCTTCGGCTGGAAGGCGAATACGGCGAGCCTTTACACCCAGATTGCTGCGGCTGCACACGGTGATATGGGCATCACATCGAGCCTCTTCCCGGCCGACAACTGTACGGCTGTGCAAACCGCCTGCATGGCCGTGGCCAGCGACGCCGCGCCCGAGCTAGACGATCAAAGTCTGCATATGCTGGCCATCTATGCGCGCTCGCTGTCGGTGCCGGCGCGGCGCGATCCGAACAATCCCAAGGCACAGAGGGGCAAAGCGTTGTTCGAGTCCATCGGCTGCGCAGCGTGCCACACGCCGACCCTGACTACCGGTCAGGACACAATTCTACCCGAGCTCGCCGGTCAGACGATCCATCCTTACACCGACCTTCTGCTGCACGATATGGGCGAGGGCCTTGCCGACGGCCGTCCGGACTTTTTGGCCTCGGGTCAGGAATGGCGCACTTCGCCGCTGTGGGGCATCGGCTTGGTTCAGCGCGTCAATCTGCATCGTCGGTTCTTGCATGACGGCCGTGCAGAGGGTCTGATGGAAGCAGTGCTATGGCACGGTGGTGAGGCAGAGATCGCCCGCGATGCGGTGATCGCCATGCCTAAAGCCGATCGCGAGGCTTTGCTGGTTTTTTTGCGCTCTCTTTAGCGAGTTTTTCATTAAGGGCAGGGTCCTGGGTTATCGGACTTTCTCCCAGTTTTATAGTCATTATTGTGCTAACTATAAAGGTTCGATGATAGAATATCGAGTAGCATGGCATAAAAATATGCTAATGTAACGCTAGCCTGGTCCGATATTTATTCTAATAAACTCATAAGAATTAGTATGACGCGGCATGAGTTTTATTTTTTCCGATATGGGGAATATTCACGACCTACCTCGGCTATCTCCAAATCAACTTGTTCGCGTTCGCGTTCAAGATGGTCTGCAATGGCCTTGCGCAAAGCTGGGTCGACAATCCAATGGGCGCTATAGGTGTGCCGTGGCAAGTAGCCACGATGAATCTTGTGTGGTCCCTGTGCGCCTGCCTCTACCCAGTTCAACCCATGAGCGATCGCGAAATCGATAGCCTGGTAGTAGCAGGCCTCGAAGTGCAGGCAATCATGGTCTTCCAGACAACCCCAGTTGCGCCCGAACAGAGTATCATCACCGATGAAGTTCAACGCACCCGCGACCCATCGACCGGCGCGCTCGCACATAACCAAGGCCACGCGGTCGGCAAGGCGCTCGTGCAGTAGCTCAAAAAAAGCACGATTGAGGTAGGGCGAGCCCCATTTTCGGCTGCCGGTGTCTATGTAGAAGGCATAGAAGGCATCCCAATGGGCCGGCTTCAACTCGGAACCGCTTAAAATTTGGATGTCAATGCCGTTCGCGACGGCCCGCGCGCGTTCCTTGCGTATCATCTTGCGCTTGCGCGCCGTCAAAGTGGCAAGAAAGTCGTTGAAGTCCCCGAAACCCTGGTTCTGCCAATGGAATTGCTCGCTGGTGCGCAGCAACAGGCCAGCCTCACCCATCTGCCGCCATTCGGCCTCGGTGGAGTAGGTGATATGTAGCGAAGAGGCTTTGAGATGGGTCGTTAGTTGCACAGCCGCTGACAAGACCGCCTTGCGATGATGCTCGGCGTTGGGTCCGGGCTCTGTTAGCAACCGTGGCCCGGTCGCCGGGGTGAAGGGGACTGAAGCCTGCAGCTTTGGATAATAGCGCCCACCGGCGCGCTCATAGGCGTCCGCCCAACCGTGATCGAAGATGTATTCCCCGTGGGAGTGGTTTTTCAGATAGGCGGGTAGGGCGCTGACGGCCTTGCCAGCCTCGTCCTCGACCACTACGTGGCGCGGCAACCAGCCGGTCTCGGCGGCACAGCAGCCGCTGTCTTCGAGCGCGTTGAGGAAGGCGTAAGAAAGGAACGGGTTGGCCGTGCCAGCGAGGCGGTCCCAGTCCGCCGGCCCGATCTCGCCGATGCTCGAGACGGCGCGCGCGGTATAGCGTCCGCGCTCGCTCACCGGCAGCGGAGTGCGTTCACGGCGCCGACCATTCTCCGTTTGCGGTCAGCTCGGCTGCGACGGCGCCTAACGCCCGGTCGAACTTGGTCACCATCTCCTCAACGTCGGCCTCGTTGATGACCAACGGTGGCGAGAAGCAGACGCTGTTGACCACGCCCCGATTGATCATGCCTTCGTTCATCAGCTTGGCGGCGAGGCGTGGGCCGATCTTGGATGCAAGGTCGAACGGCTCCTTTGCACTCTTGTCCTTGATCAGTTCGACTGCCGCGAGCAGACCGGCGCCGCGCACCTCACCCACCAGCGGATGCTCGGCGAAGGCCTCACGCAGGCGGCTTTGGAAGAGGGGCGCTATCTTCGCTGCAGCACCGACCAGGTCCTCGCGCTGCATGATCTCGATGGTCTTGAGGCCTGCAGCAGCCGCAATTGGATGGCCGCCATAGGTATAGCCATGGGCGAAGGGTCCGATCTCGGGTGAGCCCTCCTTGAGCACGCTCCAAACCTTTTCCGAGATCACCGCCGCTGACATGGGCACATAGGCGCTGGTTAAGCCCTTGGCGATTGAGATCATGTCAGGCTCGAGGTTAAAGTAGTTGGTGCCGAACCACGTGCCCATGCGTCCGAAGCCGCAAATCACTTCATCGGCGATGAACAGCACGTCGTGCTTGCGCAGCACGGGCTGGATGCCCTCGAAATAGCCCTCAGGCGGCACGATTACACCGCCCGCGCCCATCACCGGTTCGGCGATGAAGGCGGCGACCGTGTCCGGCCCTTCGCGCTCGATAAGGTCGTCCAGATCCTGCGCCAGCTTGGCCGAGAACTCCCGCTCGCTCATGTCTTCAGGTTTGTTCCAGTAGGCGTGCGGCGAGGAGGTATGCAGGAAACCGGGTAGGGGCAGGTTGAACGACTTGTGGATCGGCGGCAGGCCCGTCAGGCTCGCTGCGGCCACCGTCACGCCGTGATAGGCTCCCTGGCGCGAAATGAATTTCTTTTTCTCAGGTTTTCCACGTAAATTATTGTAATACCATACGAGTTTAACTTGCGTATCATTCGCTTCCGAGCCTGAATTACAGAAGAATACCTTGCTCATATGCTCGGGCATCACGCTTAATACCTTGTCGGCAAGGCGGATGGCGGGCTCCTGTGCCATGGCGAAGAACAGGTGGTAATAAGCTAGCTTACCTGCCTGCTCGGCGATGGCGTCGGCCATCTCTTGGCGGCCGTAGCCGATATTGACGCACCACAGCCCGCCCATGGCATCGAGATACTCGCGGCCCTCCAGATCGCGCAGGCGCGCACCGCTGCCGCCCGCTACAACGACCGAGCCGCTCTCCTGGTGGTCGACGATCGAGGTGTAGGGATGCAGCAGTGACTGCTTGTCCATCTCATCGAGGGACAGATTGCGCGGGGCTTCATTGGGGCTCATGGCATGGTTCCTCAGCCAATTTCGAAAATGCCGTCAACCTCGACCGCGACATTGCGCGGCAGCGAGCCGGCACCGACAGCAAAGCGGGCATGGCGGCCGGCATCGCCGAATACCTCGACCATCAGGTCCGACGCACCGTTGGCGACCTCGGGCTGGCGGTCGAAGCCGGCCGGACAGTTGACGAAGACGCCGAGCTTGATGCAGCGCCGCATACGGTTGAGGTCACCATTGCAGGCCACTTTGAGCTGTGCCAGTAGGTTCAGCGCGCAAGTGCGCGCCGCTTGCTGACCTTCCTCGATGTCATAGTCCTCGCCGACAACGCCGCGGAACTTGACCTCGCCGTTCCAGAAGGGGATCTGCCCAGCGATGAAAACCTGGTTGTCAGTGACCACGAACGGCACGTAGTTCGCCGCCGGTATTGCTGCCTCTGGCAATTCGATGCCTAGGTCGGCAAGTCGAGCTTCAACGTCTCCCGCCATCTCAGTCTCCCATTTCGCATGTGGGCAGAGCATAGGCGGGCCGGCGCCTGCGTGCCAGCCTCTTCAGTGTGTTTGCTTCCGTCTCTGGGCTCTTTTTTTGTCCACGTCGCGCCTTTATAGTTGTGTGTGGGCCGACTTTTCGGTCCCTCCCGATTTATCCTAAGGCGATGGCACAATGAGCGTGGTGGGCAGAGGCTTAACGGGTGCGCTGGCATTGGCGCTTAGCTGGGTCGTGGGTGCGGCGGCGGCCGAATTGAGGCCCCACCGCGCCCTCTACGAAATAGAGCTGGCGACAGTGCGCGGCTCCAGCGATATCACCGCGCTCAGCGGGCGTATGGTGCTGGAGTGGGTCGACGCTTGCGATGGCTGGACCGTCAACCAGAAAGTACGAATGCAGTTTACCAGCCGTGAGGGATCGGAGCTTCACAACGAGTTCAGCTTCTCATCTTTCGAATCGAAGAACGGCGATAATTTCCGCTTCACTATGCGCTCGCTGGCCAACGGAAACCCCCTTGAGGAGTTCGTCGGGGTGGCAACGCGCGGGCGGGCCGGTGCTGTGGCGCGCTTTACCGAGCCGCCGGATGAGAAGCTGGTGCTGCCGCGCGATACATTATTTCCGACAGAGCACCTGTTCGTACTTGTCGAAGGTGCGCTGACTGGAGAGACCTGGGTCGGCAAGACCGTGTTCAGCGGCACCGGCCTGGACAGCCTGCACGAAGTTACCGCCTTCATCGGTAAGGAGATTCCTGCCGGCTCGAAACCTGTACCCATGGCAGGCGAAGGCGACGAGGAAATCGTGGCGCTGGCAGACCTGCGCTCTTGGCCTGTCTCGATGGCTTATTTCCCTTACGACCAGCAGGACGCAAAGCCTGGGTTCGAGATGGCCTACCGCCTAATGGAAAACGGTGTCGCTGGCGTCCTTACTCTCGACTACGGCGACTTTGCTATGCGTGCCACCCTGGCCAGACTGGAAATATTGCCCGTGCCGGACTGCTAGATGCGCGGACGCCTATTCGATAAGCAAAGCAGTTATTTCTTGAATGATGGAAACGTGACTTAGTGCACCAGGAAAATTGCACGTGGATACTTAGGCTCCTGCAAAACCTTGCTCGGCGGCCTTGCGATATCGCGTCACCGTTTCGGTGTTGTTGCTGAGAAATATGGCGCTAACTCTGCTGCCGACCTGCGTTACTCACCCGACTCGTGTCCCCTGTGGTGTCTCGATAAAAGTAACCCAGGACGTCGGACAGTAAACAAATCGAGGCTCACCCTGGAAACCGCTCCAGCATGTCCGGTGGGTCGGCATCCTCTGCATCGGCAAGGTTGGTAACGCCGATGCCGAGCAGGCGGAAGCGGGTGAAGTCTATTTCGCGCGTCAGAAGCGTCCGTCCGGCATTGCCGATGACATCGGCGCGCCGTGTCGGCGCGGCAAGGGTTACCGAACGTGTGCGCAGGCTAAAGTCCGACGTCTTAAGCTTGAGTACGATGGTTTTTCCCGACCGCTGTGCTTGCGCTAGCCTCTCGGCGACACGGGTGCTGAGGCGCTGTAGTATGGGGTCTAGCTCTTCCAACGTGGCGAGATCGCGCGCGAAGGTAGTTTCAGCCGATAGGCTCTTCGCCTCACCGCGTGGCTCAACTGGGCGGCTGTCCTCACCTACGGCGAAGCGTGCCAACCGGTGGCCGATACTGCCATAGCGGCGCATCAGCTCGGCCTCGTCGCGGTTCTGCAATTGGCTAATACGGTTGATGCCGTCACGTTGCAGGCGCTGTGCGAGGGCTGGGCCGACGCCCCAGATGCGGCGCACCGGCAGGTCAGCAAGAAAGGCGCGTGCGTCGTCGCGACCCAGCACAGAGAAGCCACGCGGTTTGTCGAGGTCCGAGGCGAGCTTGGCAAGGAACTTATTGTGGCTGAGGCCGATCGACACCGTGATCCCCACCTCGCGCTCGATGCGACCCGCAAGCTCAGCCAAGCGCGCCGCCGCTGGACGTTCCGCCCCGCTCAAGTCGAGGAAGGCTTCGTCGATTGACAAGGGTTGCAGCCGTGGCGTCGTGTCGGCCATGAGGGCGCGGATCTTGCGACTCGCCGCCTGGTACTTGGGCATATCGGGGCGCAGGACGATGGCGTCGGGGCAGCGTTGTAAAGCCTGGAACATGGGCATCGCCGAATGGATGCCGTAGAGTCGGGCGACGTAACAGGCTGTGCTGACGACGCCGCGTCTGCCGCCACCGATAATCACCGGCTTGTCGGTCAGCGAGGGATCATCGTGTTTTTCCACCGCAGCATAGAAGGCGTCGCAGTCGAGGTGGGCGATGCTGAGAGAGAAGAGTTCCGCGTGTCGCACGAGGCGAGGGCTGGCGCAGATACCGCAGCGGTCGTTGACGGAGTTTTGGCCGCGCTCGCCACAGTCCCGGCACAGCCAGGCGCTCACCCCACGACCCTCTCGGGCTCAGGCAGGAGCCAGGTTGTCCCACGCACGCTGACGGATTCGCCATGGGAGTTGTGCAGCAGGTGCGTCACCATAGCATCGAGAAATCCAGGGCGACCAGGGTTAGGGAAGCGTCCCATAAAGGTTGTCGGAAGCCGACAGCCCACCGCCGGGTCCCACTAGGCGGAGATGAAGAGTGTTGATTATGTATACCAAGTTCACACTAGATAATACGGATGGTGATCTATTGTTTATATAATGCTGCCTAGTTTTTCCCCTATGCACGCCTGCTCAAAACCCAGCGGCGTCTAGCTCGGCCTCGATCAGCCGGCGCGCCTCGGCCCAATCGTCCGCGCGATGGTGACTATGGGGCGAAGCGGCCAAAAGCCGGGCCAGACGTGGGTCGGAAATCATGTGCAGTCGCCGCACATGTTCGGCATGGCGCGCGACAGAGCCATGGTGGTTGGGCCCGTCATCGATGAAGAACACGGGCGCCGAAACAGCCTCGGCAATGACGGCGACCAAAGGCCCCTTTGGGCCCGCGCCCGCAATCAGAGGATAGCCCATGCCATGGCGCTTCAGAGCCTCCTGGCGCACCGTCCGTTGATCGAAAGGCAAATTGCTGAGTACGACGATCTGTAGCCGTTCGCTGAGGGCCGCGAGCGCTTCTGCGGCGCCATCTACCGGCGCCATGCTGGCTGTGCGTTCATAGAAGAAGGTGGCGAGTAAGTTGCGAACATCGGCGCCGTCCACAGGGCTCGAGTCCACACGTCGGCGAATATTTCCAGTCAACGCGAAAGACGACCAGTCGAAAAAATAACCAGTGTCTTCCAGATAGGTTTCGAACGCGGCCATAAAGGCGAAGAGAACCTCGTCCGCGTCGGAAATCAGCAGCGGCCGACTGGGCTTCAGGCTGAGGTCGTCGAGTTGCGCCAGCTGCTCGGGAGCGATGCCGTGTTTTGTCATCCGGTCACTACAGTAGTACGGCGCCGGGCAGTAGTGCCCTGGCGCGCGCGGGCTGCTCGGGGGCGATGGCAGCCGATTTGCAAAAGCCGGTCAGTAGCGATTCGTGTGCGAGGATGAAGTCGAGCACGCCGGCCAGCAGCTCAGGGTCCTGGGCTGCTTGGCGCAATCCATTACCGGAGAGGCCGGAAAGCTCAAAAAACCGCGGCCGCACGGCCTCATCGGAAACGATATGGGCCAGCGCCTGCAAGGCGATCGCTTGCGCGGAATCAGGTGTCATGGTGTGATCTTACGATAGACCCATGCTGGGTCCAGCCCGCGCGTCTACTCGGCGGTGAGAAGCAGGTGCCGGTGCAGACTTCGATCCTCGCTGGCTTTTCGACTAAGCTGCAACCCATGCCGTTCGACTCGGTGTGTACCGAGCGCACGGACATGGCGCCGAAGCGTCCGATGGTGAGCGGGCAATTGGTGTTATGCTCTGGAGCTGTCTCGCTGCGTACCAAGACCTCGTCACCAGAAATACTCTGAATCTCGCAGGTAATTTCGGTACCGTTGAAGTGGAACGAGGTGCCGGGCAGGGCGAGACGGCGAGGATGCGCTTGTTCGATTAGGAGGCTGCGCATGTGATGCTGGGCTCGGCACCTGATTAGGTCGGGCCGGATGGGGCGGTGGCGCGCGCTACTTAATCTTGCCTTCCTTGTACATGACATGCTTACGCGCCACGGGATCGTATTTCTTGATCTCCATTTTTCCCGTCATATTGCGCGGATTTTTCTTGGTCACATAGAAATGACCAGTTCCAGCGCTGCTATTGAGACGGATCTTGATAGTTGTGGATTTGGCCATGATTGCCTACGGCGCCAAAGTGCCGCCTCCATGTATAACTTGTGGCGAACATAATCGTGCGCGATGACCTGTCAAGTCCTGCTTCGTCCGGCGATACTGGTATGATGGTCCGAATGACCGAGGAGTGACGCGTTGACCAGATGTGATTATGTGGGCTATTTCAGCTTGACCGGAGCGCGGAAAATGTTGGAGCAGAATCCCGACATAGTCCTGGGCGATACGCGCACGCAGCCGGAACGGAACTACGCTGGGCGGCTGTATCTAACCAATCTCGGCGAGGCGGTGAAGCTAGTGCTTTGGTGGCTAAAGTCTATTTTTTACTAATAATTAGTGTAGACTAGTCGATGGAGCTAGTCACCGGTCTATGTCGGAGCATAAGACCATTAGTATCATCACGTTGGTATCATTGGCGACAGAAATGACGCGGTTCTTGCAGTTAGTAGCATGACTTCCGAGATAGGAAGTAGCCTAGCAACGAGGGCTCGGCGCATGGATATCTCACCTGGTGGGAACTAGAAAGGGCCGCTCCGGTGGGGAGCAGCCCTCTGGGAAATGAGGAGTGTGGTAGAGTCATGCGGCTTCTACCTCAATGCCGTGCTTGCCCATGAGGTCGCTCAGCTCGCCGTTCTCGTACATCTCACGCACGATGTCGGCACCGCCGACAAATTCGTTGCGGACATAAAGTTGTGGAATGGTCGGCCAGTTGCTGAACTGCTTGATGCCTTCGCGGATGTCGGGCTCGTTGAGCACGTCGATGCTCTTAAACTTGACGCCCATGTGACTCAGCACCTGGACCACCAGGGCAGAAAAGCCGCATTGTGGGAAGATCGGCGTGCCTTTCATGAAAAGCACGATGGGATGAGAGGCGATCTCGGATTCGATACGTTCGGATACGGGGGTGCCGTCGGTCATGGTCAAGTCTCCTTACTTGTGTGCCTGTCCGGCCGGTCAGGCATCGTCCGGTACAGAGGTTTGAATGGCGAGGGCATGCAGCGCGCTGGCCATGTTGCCCTGCAGTGCAGCATAGACCATCTGGTGCTGCTGCACCCGCGACTTACCCTGAAACGAGGGCGAGCTGACATAAGCTGCATAGTGGTCACCGTCGCCGCGCATATCTTCCAAGCGCACTTCAGCGTCGGGAATGCCCTCGCGGATCAAGCGCTCGATTTCGCTGGCGTCCATCGCCATGGTGGTATCCCTCTAGTCGTTGGCCATATAGGCCGGCAGCCAGCATTCGCGCGCTGCCTGCAAGTCATCCACCGATATGGCACTGGTGCCATTGCGTGTCAACGCACCGCCACCGCTGGTCCCTATTGCACTGGCTGCAACCCCGGCCGCCGTGGCGGCAGCGAGGACAGCATCAGCTTCGTCAGTCGCAATTACGTAGCGCGCCTGATCCTCACCGAACAGCCAGCCGGCGTCCTCAGGCCCCTTGATATCTGCACCGATGCCACTGGCGGCCACCATCTCGGCGATTGCCACGTAGAAGCCGCCGTCGGAGATATCATGGCAGCAAGAGATGTGGCCCTGCTCTATCAGGCCGCGTACGAAATCGCCGTTCTTGCGCTCCGTGGCGAGATCGACAGGCGGCGGCGTGCCGCGGTCGTCGCCGAGCAGAAGGCGGGCATAGAGCGATTGACCGAGATGGCCGTCGCCATCGCCGATAAGGATAAGCGCAAGATTGGGGCTAGGGATGGCAGGGGTGGCCAAGTGCGCGATGTTGCCGATCAGGCCGATGCCGCCAACCTGCGGGGTGGGTGGAATATTACGACCCTCGGTCTCGTTATAGAAGGAGACATTTCCTGAAACAATTGGAAAATCAAGAGCTTGACAGGCATCGCTCATGCCCCGCAAGGCAAAGACGAACTGCGCCATGATCTCGGGTCGTTCGGGATTACCGAAATTCAGGCAGTCGGTGATGGCAAGCGGCATCGCGCCGGTGGCGCTCAGGTTGCGCCAGGCCTCGGCCACGGCCTGCATGCCACCTCGTTCAGGATCGGCCTCGCAATAGCGCGGCGTGCAGTCGGTGCTTATGGCGAGGCCTTTGTCGCTGTCGTGGACGCGCACCACCGCCGCGTCGCTGCCTGGCCGCTGCACGGTATCGCCCATTACCATGTGATCATATTGGTCCCAAATCCAGAGCCGCGAGCCGAGGTCGGGACCGGATAGCAAGGCCAGCAGGCCGTTCTCAAAATTGGCGTCCGGCAGTGCAGGCAGGGGTTCAGGCTTAGGCGGCTCACTATAGGGCCGATCGTAGCACACGCCTTCAGCCAGCGGCCCGACGGGCATGTCAGCGACGACCTCGTCCTCCCAGGTCAGCAACAGGCGATTACCGTTTGTGACCTCGCCGATGACCGCGAAATCGAGCTCCCACTTTTTGAAGATCGCATGCGCCTTGGCCTCAGCGCCGGGGCGCAGCACCATCAGCATGCGCTCCTGGCTCTCGGAGAGCATCAACTCGTAAGGGGTCATGCCTTCTTCGCGTGCCGGCACTTTGTCGAGCGCGAGGTGGAAGCCGGCATTGCCCTTGGCCGCCATCTCGACCGCCGAGGAGGTCAACCCGGCTGCGCCCATGTCCTGGATACCGATGATGGCGTCGGTGGCCATTAATTCCAGACAGGCTTCGACCAGCAGCTTTTCCGTAAACGGATCGCCGACCTGCACCGTCGGGCGCTTCTCCTCGACGTCGCCGCCGAACGAGGCGGAGGCCATCGAGGCGCCATGAATGCCGTCGCGTCCGGTTTTCGAGCCGACATAAACTACCGGACTGCCGACGCCGCTGGCAGTGGCGTAGAAGATGCGGTCGGCATCGGCCAAGCCTACCGTCATGGCATTGACTAGAATGTTGCCGTCGTAGCGCGCGTCGAACGAGCATTCGCCACCCACCGTCGGTACACCGATGCAGTTGCCGTAGCCGCCGATGCCGCTCACCACACCGGCCACCAGGTGCCGTGTTTTGGGATGCTCTGGCGAGCCGAAGCGCAGACAGTTGAGGTTGGCTACGGGCCGTGCACCCATGGTGAAGATGTCACGCAAGATGCCACCGACACCCGTCGCCGCGCCCTGATAGGGCTCGATATAGGAGGGGTGGTTATGGCTCTCCATCTTGAAGATGGCGGCCTGGCCGTCGCCGATATCGACCACACCGGCATTCTCGCCTGGCCCCTGAATGACCCATGGCGCGTTTGTTGGCAGTTTTGCCAGGTGCATACGCGAGGACTTATAAGAGCAATGCTCGCTCCACATGGCCGAGAAGATTCCGAGCTCGGTGATATTCGGCTCGCGCCCGAGATGCTGCAAGATATCGTTATACTCGGCTTCGCTGAGGCCGTGCTCGAGCGCGATCTCACGCATTGATGCTCTCGGTCAGTCCCGCGAACAGCCGGGCACCGTCGCTGCCGCCGAGCTCGGGCTCGATGGCGCGCTCAGGGTGGGGCATGAGCCCGACGATGCGGCCCGTCCCATCCGCTATGCCGGCGATATCGTTTTGGGCGCCGTTGGGTGCGCCGTCGGCATAGCGGAAGGTGATGCGACCTTCACCTTCGAGTCTGGCTAGGGTCTCGGCATCAGCGAAGTAGTTGCCGTCATTGTGGGCTATGGGGAAGCTCACGCGCTCGCCAACTTCGTAAGGTGTGGTGAAGGGGGTATCGGTATTTTCAACGGTCAGTGCGACGTGGCGGCAGAGAAAGCGCAGGTCGCGATTGCGCATCAGCACGCCGGGCAGCAGGCCGGATTCAGTAAGTACGTGGAAGCCATTGCATATGCCGAGCACGGCGACGCCGGCTTTGGCGCGCGCCAGCACTTCGTGCATCACCGGCGATAGTGAGGCCATGGCGCCCGAGCGCAAATAGTCGCCAAAGGAGAAGCCACCGGGCAGCACGATCAGATCAAGGGGCGGCAATTCTGTCTCGCCATGCCAGATCATCGTCGGCGCCGTACCGGTGGCTCCTCCAATCGCCACCGCCACGTCGCGATCACAGTTGGAGCCGGGAAAGACGATGACGGCGGCGCGCAGTGCGCTCATTCGGCGATATCTATCGAGTAGTCTTCGATCACGGTGTTAGCAAGCAGCTTGGCGCACATGGCATCGACCGTCGCACGGACGGTCTCGGCATCCGTCCCGGCGAGATTGAGCTCGATATACTTGCCTTGGCGTACCTCGTCGACGCCCTCAAAGCCGAGGTGGCCGAGGGCGTTCTCGATGGCCTTGCCTTGCGGGTCGAGCACGCCCGGCTTGAGCACGATATGGACTTTGGCCTTCATTGCATGGTCTCCGGGCCCTGCAGGTCGCGCGGACCGCTCTCGGGTAATATGCCGAGGCGTCTGGCCACTTCCTGATAGCCTTCCTCGACATTGCCGAGGTCGCGGCGGAAGCGATCCTTATCGAGTTTCTCGTTGGTCTTGAGATCCCAGAGGCGGCAATTGTCGGGGCTGATCTCGTCAGCCAGTACTACGCGCATGTCGTCGCCCTCGTAAAGCCGACCGAACTCTACCTTGAAGTCGATCAACCGGATGCCGACGGCGAAGAACAGGCCGCCGAGGAAGTCATTGATGCGTAGTGCCATCGACAGCATCTCGTCTAGCTCCTGCGGCGCCGACCAACCGAAGGCGGTGATATGCTCTTCCGAGATCATCGGATCGTCGAGCTCGTCGGACTTGTAATAGTACTCGACGATGGAGCGCGGCAGGGGTGTGCCCTCGGCCACGCCGAAGCGCTGGGTGAACGAGCCCGCGGCGATAGTGCGTACCACCACTTCGATGGGGATGATCTCCACCTCCTTGATGAGTTGCTCACGCATGTTGAGGCGGCGCACGAAATGCGTCGGGATGCCGATGTCCGCCAGCCGCGTCATCAGGTACTCCGAGATGCGGTTATTAAGCACGCCCTTGCCGGTGATCGTGCCCTTCTTCTTATTGTTGTAGGCGGTGGCGTCGTCTTTGAAGTATTGCACCAGGGTGCCGGGCTCTGGCCCCTCAAACAGGACTTTTGCCTTGCCTTCAAAAATTTGTCTGCGGCGCGACATGGGGTTCCCTTTCCCGGGCGGCGAAGACCAAAAACGGCCTCCGATGAAGGCCGTTCGCGAGCCTCTACATACGCCAAACGGCGTTAGTGTACAATGCCTAGAAAGAAATTAGAGAACACATTAAACATATATTATAGTATATTGTTTTATATATTAATAATTACTTCATTATACTGGGTTTTGTTGGGTTTGCCGGGGGCAAATCGCCAGTGCCACGTCGCTTGAAGGTCATCGACCGGTGCTAGGGCGATGAGGGAACTCGACACCGTGGCGAAACCGTGCTCGGTAATCACGCACATTGCGGCCAGGGGGTCAGCCTGGGCAGTGGAGCCGGTATCCGCCATCAGCGTCTGCCAAGCGGCCCAACCGCCGGTATCGGGCTCCGGTATCTCAGCCTCGCGAAAGCGGTCGATATAGGCATCGACGCGTGGTGAGCGGCGGTCGTTGGGATCGTGTGAGGTAACCATGGATAGCCCTTCGGACAAGGCTGATACACCGACTTCCGCGTCGCCCTGATGGCGCACGAAGAAGGCATCGCGGGCGTCGGCGATCACCAAGTTGAATGGCTGCCAGGCACGGCCATCAAGATCGGTCAGGGCTTCCGCAGCGGCTCTGGCTTCGGCGTGATCGAGCGCTTCAAGCACCAGCTCGCCCCGCGAACGCATACCGGGTGCCGGCCCGAGTGTGCCCAGTCGGTTGAGAATTCCGGCTAATATCCCGTGATCATTCACCCCGAGCCAGCTGCCGCCGGCCTTCAGATCGTGGCCGGCCACCACATCCGGGCGGTCTGCCCAATGCCGGCCCGGTGGCACCCAGGGTCGTTCTTCCATCTCGTCGCGATTGGTAGCGACGATCAGTGGCCAGTCGTTCGCCGGCCGGTGCAGCAGGATGAGGGTGCACATTGGATTGCAGCCTAGTTTGATTTCGAGCGCGGACAAGGTAGTAAGGAGGAGACTTAGGCACAATATGCAAGCCTTGGAGCCGCACCACATAACAATCTGGGACAGCCATGACCACTTTCGACAATCGTGAGCGCGACGCTGAGAAAAAGTTTGAACATGACGAGGAGCTACGCTTCAAGGTCACCGCGCGGCGGAACAAGCTTTTGGGCCTATGGGCGGCAGAGCTTCTGGGCCTGACTGGCGAAGCGGCGGAGGCCTATGCCAAGGAGGTTGTGCTATCTGACTTTGAGCGTCCCGGCGACGAGGATGTGCTGGAGAAGGTGTTGCGCGACTTCGAGGGGAAGGGCGTCAATACGGATGCCACCAAGATCCGTGTGCAGATGGACGACCTGATGGGTGAGGCGCGCGTGCAAATCATGAGCGAGTAGCTTCGCGATAGGTGGCGTCGACGAGGGCCACTATGCCTGTCCACCGGCGTATGTCCCTGGATCCACGGTTTTCGGCCGGTACTCTAGCGTCACAAGACGCGCCTCACCGCATGACCACATAGCTGGGCGACCCGGTATGGCGACAATGAGAACGAGGGCGAGAAATCTCATGCAGCCAGCCGATATTGCTTAAAGTTCGATTATACCTTTTCTTTCTGCGCTGCCATAGATGGCGGTGGCACGAAATAGGGCGGGAAGGTACCGATCGCAGCCATGTTTACCTCGACAAGCACTGGGCCGTCGATGGCGATGCTCTCGGCGACCGTGGGGCCGAGGGCCGCGGCGCTAGTCACGCGCCGGAAAGGTACGCGGGCGAGCGCGGCAAGCGCTTCGAAGTCTGGGCCCGAAGGCTTGTCGTAGACATGGCGACCGCCGTATAGCCTGTCCTGAATGTGGCGGATGACGCCGTAGCCGCCATCGTTCATGACCAGGAACACGACATCGGCGCCGGCGTCCGCGGCGGTCCAGATTTCTGCCAAGCTAAGATAGAAGGCGCCATCGCCGCACATGCTGACAACTTTGCGCCCGCCAGCTCCGAGTGCCGCGCCGATACCGAAAGGCAGGCCCGGACCGATCGCGGCGCTGACCGGATAGACGTTGTCGCGTGGGTCATGGACCGGAAAGATGCGGTTGCCCCAGGTGCTGTTGTTGAGCGTTACGTCACGCACCCAAACCGCGTCGCGCGGCATGGCCTGGCGCAAATCGCCCGGAAAACTGCGATAGGGACCCAGATAGTCCCGATAGGCCTCAGTGGCTCGTGCCTTGAGCGCCGCGACCTCCTCGCCGTAGCCGGCCTCGATAGCAAGCCGACCGGCAACGCGCCTGGCCAGTGCGGTGAGGGTCAGGGAGCTGTCGGCGCAGACGAAATGCTCGCTCGTATAGGTGCGGCCATTGGCGCTGGTATCGACATCGATCTGCGCCCGTCGCGCCGGTAAGGCAAGGCTCATGTCACGCGTCTCGTGACCACGCAGACGCGAGCCTGCGACGATGAGCAGATCGACGCTAGCGTAGAACTCCTCGATCTCAGGGGTGCCGTTGAGGCCGCCGAGGGTGAGCGGATGATCCTCGTCGACCACGCCGCGCCCGTTCCAGCTCGTCACCAGCGGGACGCCGAGATCGACGAGGCTCGCTGCCGCCTCGGTTGCATGGCGTGCGCCGCTGCCCAGCCAGAGCATAGGCCGGTGGGCGCCTACTAACAGGTCACACAGGGTGGAAAGTGCGGCTTCATCGGGCGCCAGTGCCGGCGGCACCGGTAAGGAAAAGTCCTCAAGCTGGCGCGGACGTTGCAGGGTCGTGCGCAACACGTCGATCGGGATCTCGACACTGACCGGTCCGCGCGGTGGTGTCAGGGCCTCCGCGGCAGCACGGGTCAGTACGCCAAGTGCAGTATTGGCAGAGCGTACGCGATAGGCCGCCTTGCCCACGGACGCCATCATGCGTAGTTGCTCGGGCGCATCATGGACCATGCCCTGTTGGCGGTCGACATTGGTGGTAGCGGTCTGGCCGGTGATGTGGAGCACTGGGGAGCCTGCAAAATGTGCTTCGAGCAGTCCGCCCGCAGCATTGGCAGCGCCCGGTCCAGTGCTGGTGATGACGACGCCGAGTGCGTCGGAGACCCGCGCATGTGCATCCGCCATATGCGCTGCCCCCGCTTCTCCTCGCGCCGGCACGAAGCGGATGGCGTTGCGTCGGCCGATGGCATCCAGGAGCGGGATGTTATGTACCGAGATCACGCCATAGGCGGTTTTCACGCCGCAGGCCTGTAAAAACTCTGCGGCTATATCGCCGACAGTTATCTCGTCCGTCATTCGCACCTCTCCGGAAATGGGTCCGACTGGAATAGCGATCTCGGCCTAAAGCGTAAAGCTTTGCTCCTAGGCTGGTGGTTCGCAGCGGATATAGGAACCGAGCTTGGCTGGGGGTGGCAGGGGCGTTGGCTAGTTTTGCCTTGATGGCGTTATCGTCCCGATCGGGTCCTTGACGGACCAGTGCTTCGGCCCGGCTTCCTTGAACCAGAATTCGAGAACGGCTTGCCGCCTCATGGTCGTGGGCTGAACACGCGTGCGAAAATGGTGTCCACATGGCGCATATTGTGCGTTTCGTCGAAGAGATCGGCGATCGCCCCGGCATCGAGATGCTTGGCAATCTCATCATCCGCGCCCAGCAGAGAGCGGAAATCGCCCTCGCCCCGCCACGCGGGCATGGCGCAGCGTTGCACGGCGCGGTAAGCAGCCTCGCGGCTCATGCCCGCCTGGGTGAGCGCCAGCAGCACGTTCTGCGAATGCACTAAGCCGCCCAACATGTCGAGATTGCGGCGCATGTTTTCGGGATAGACTGTAAGCTTGTCTATAATGCCGGTCAGGCGGGTGAGGGCGAAGTCAAGCGTTACCGTTGCGTCTGGGCCGATATTGCGCTCCACCGAGGAATGGGAGATGTCGCGCTCGTGCCACAGCGCCACGTTTTCCAGGGCCGGGGTGACGGCGGCGCGCACCAGCCGCGCCAGTCCGGTCAGGTTTTCGGTTAGCACCGGATTGCGCTTGTGAGGCATAGCGGACGAGCCCTTCTGCCTGACCGAGAAGAACTCCTCCGCCTCGCGCACCTCGGTCCGCTGTAAATGGCGGATCTCGGTAGCTAATCGCTCGACCGAGCTGGCTATGACGCCGAGGGTGGCAAAGAACATGGCGTGACGGTCGCGCGGGATGACCTGGGTGGACACCGTCTCCGGTGCTAGACCCAGGCGCTGGGCCACATGCGCTTCAACCCGTGGATCGATGCCGGCGAAGGTGCCGACGGCGCCCGATATGGCACAGGTCGCGATTTCGGCCCGCGCCGCCAGCAGACGCGCGCGGTTGCGGTCGAACTCGGCATAGGCCTGGGCGAGTTTGAGTCCGAAGGTGGTGGGCTCGGCGTGAATGCCGTGGCTGCGGCCAACGCAGATTGTCGTCCTGTGCTCGCGCGCCCGGTTTTCCAACACCATCAGCAGTGCGTCGAGGTCGGCAACCAGGATGTCGCTGGCACGCGTGAGTTGCACCGCGAAACAGGTGTCGAGCACATCCGACGAGGTCAGGCCCTGATGCACAAAGCGCGCCTCCTCGCCGACATGCTCGGCGAGGTTGGTCAGGAAGGCGATGACGTCGTGCTTGACCCCAGTCTCGATTTCGTCGATGCGCGCCACCTCGAAATCGGCGCGTTCTGCCAATGCCGCGGCGACACCTTTCGGAATCACACCGAGTTCTTCCTGCGCCTCGCAGGCATAGCGCTCTATATCGATCCAGATCTGGAAGCGCGTCTCCCGCTTCCAGATAGTGGCCATCTCCGGCCGGGTGTAGCGGGGAATCATACTATCGTCCTCAGCGTAGGGCGGCGGCGATGTTGCCGCCGTCAACGGTCATTACGGCGCCGGTGGTTTTTCCGGCCAGCGCAAGATTTAAAAATGCCTCAGCCACATCATCAGCCGTTACCTCGCAACCTAATAGATTATTAGACATATAAGTTTCTTCCGCGAGACCGCGGGCGCTGGCACGCGCCGCGATCATGTCATTACTCATCAGGCCGGAGCGGATGCGGTCGGCGTTGACGGCATTGGCGCGTATACCATCGCTGCCGTAATCGAGCGCATATTGCCGGCTGAGGAATAGCGTTGCCGCCTTGGGCAGGCCGTAGGGGCCAAAATCGCGACCGGGATTGACCGCCTGCTTGGAGACGTTGAACAGCAGCACGCCGCCGGTTCCCTGCGCTAGCATGATCTTCACGGCGGCTTGAGAAACGCGTTGGTGGCCGAAGAAGTTAAGCTCGAAGCTATGGCGCAGAGCCGTTTCATCCACCTCGCCGATGCGCCCCTGCCAGGCTGCACCGGCATTGGAGACGAGAATGTCGAGACCGCCATGACGGCAGCAAATCTCGGTGAAAGCTGCATCCACGGAGGCCTGGTCGGTTACATCGCAGGCGAGGTCCGCGGCGTTGCCGTCAAGATCGAGTGTCATGACCGTGGCGCCGGCGCCTGCGAGCGAGCGTGCTATGGCCGCCCCGATGGTGCCGGCACCCCCCGTGACGGCGGCGATTTGGCCCGCCAGCGGCTTTTCGGTGCCGTCGCCGAGTTTGGCCTGCTCCAGCGACCAGTATTCGACATCAAACAAGTTGGACTCGTCGATGCTTGTGAAGCGGCCGAGGCCCTCGGCATCGCCGACCACGGCAACGCTGGCTTCGGCGAGGTCGGCAGCGATGCGGGCTGCGTCGGCGCTGGCACCGATACCAAACAAACCTAGCCCGCGCACCATGACCACACGGGGGACGCTGTCGAGCTGTGTCTTAGGCACACCGTCAAGGCCATTGTTCCGGGCGAAGTAGGCATCGTAATCGGCCTTGAAATCATTCAACGCCGCCTCTGCCATCTGGCGCCATTCGTTCAGCTTTTTCGCTTCCGTTGCGGGTAGGAGTAAAGGCTTGCCCTTCGTGCGGATGACATGGTCGGGCGTGACCACGCCGGCCTGGCCGTAGCGCGCCAGCTCTTCGCCATTAACATAGTCGAGCACGGCTTCGCCGCCGCGGTAATCGAGCAGCCAGCACTTGCCGCCCAGCAGCCCGCGTAGCACCGGCGCCACCACTTCCAGCGGCGCCAGCGAAGCCGGCAGCGCCACGGGCACGAAGCGCGCGCTGCCGGCTTGGGCCAGCCTTTCCTCGGCAAGGCCTACCAGTTCGATCATGTGGCGATAGGCCTCCTCGGCGCTTTCGCCGAAACTGACGATGCCGTGCTTTAGTAAGACCAGTCCTTCGACGTTTGGGTTTGCGGCACGCACCTCGTAGGCTTTCTGAGCTAGGGCAAAGCCTGGCATGATGTAGGGCACCAGCGCGGCGCGCTCACCATATACCTCGGCGCTCAGTTCAGCGCCGTTAGGTTGATCGGTCAGCGCCAACACTGGCCAAGCGTGTGTGTGGTCGATGAATTTGTCGGGCAGAAAAGCATGCAGTAGCGCTTCGACCGAGGGATTGGGCGCTCTGCTGTCGAGTAGGCTGAGGTGCAGGGCGTTGACCATGTCCTCGTTGGAGAGCCTGTCCAGCGCTAGTAACGGCCGCACAGCTTCGAGACGCATGGCGGGCAGGCCGGGCGCCTCGATATGACTCATGTCCCAGCCCGATCCCTTGACGCAGAGCACGTTGCAGGCGTTGCCGGCGATGTCGTGCATAATCGTCTTTACGGAGGTGTTGCCGCCGCCGTGCTGCACCAGCCGCGGCTCACCGCCGAGCAGACGCGTGGTGTAGATGCGCATCGCTACGTCCTCGCCGATACCATCCTCAGCGTAGCGCGCGGCAGCCGCCTGAGCGTCGGCGTCTGACCAGAGATTTTCCATGCGTTCTGAATAGGGCCGAGCCGGACGCCGGTCAACTGCTCAGAAGCTCTCGCCCCAGGGCCGTAGTTCGACCTCCCACGACCAGGCGCTGCGGTGCTGCTTGTGGACAGCGTGATAGGTTTCTGCGATGGCGTCCGGATCGAGCATGCGATCGCCGGAATCGCTGCTCGTGCCAACTCCGCGGATGCCGCCGTCGATGACGAAATGGGCGATGTGCAGGCCTTGCGGAGACAGCTCCCGCGCCATGCTCTGGGCCAGCCCACGCAGTCCGAACTTGCCCATGGCGAACGGTGCCGAGCGAGCATAGCCTTTAACGCCTGCCGAGGCGCCTGTGAAGAAGATGCTGCCGGTGCCGCGGGGCAGCATGACGCGTGTAGCCGCCTGGGCAACAAGAAAGGCACCGAAGCAGGTAACTGCAAGTGCCGTCTCGACTTCGTCCGACACCAGGTCGACGAGAGGGCCCCGCGGCCGCCAGCTCGGATTGTAGACGACCAGATCTAGCCGGTCGTGACGATCGCGAATGGCGTCGAAGAGTACGGCCACCTGATCCGACTTGGTGGCATCGCACGTCTGTGCGCTTGCGCCTGTCTCGTCGCATAGCGCCGATAGCTTGTCAGTGTTGCGCGCGGCGAGCACAATCTCGTGGCCATCTGAGGCGAAGCGGTGAGCGAGGCTAGCGCTGAGGCCGCTGCCGGCCCCGACGATCAAAGTGCAGGGTCTGTCTGTCATGTCTCGCGCTCCGGGATAGAGGTTAACAGTATCTGTGCTTTTTCTTTCCGTTTGGCAGGGTAACGGCGCAGAGGTGGATGTTATTCAGGTCGGCGCTGATAAGGTGTGCGCCTGACAGCTCGGTGATGGACAGGTTGGCAACGCGGAAATTGAACTTCGAGAGATCACGGTTTGACCAGTTGACGTTCACCAGATCACAGCCGGGCAGGCGATGATGAAAAATCTCACGACACCTCCCAGATAACAATGGTGACCGCCCTTGCGATGGCCAGCGCGGCAATCCCGGAGGATGACCCGGCTGGCATGTTGCATCTACCCCGCGTCGGGCTTCCAGGTCAGCTCCAGAAACACATGGGCGCCGTCACTCGAAATCCGCGGCGTGCGCAGAATGAGCGGATCGCCATCAATCTGGAATATATGTTTTTGCTCGGTGCCGACCCAGTTGGGATTCCACGCGCTATCGACGTGATGGGTAACGCTGCCTTCCGACACCTCATAACGGCCAGTATAGGCGAACATGGTAGAATACGCGATGGCGCGCCCGCTTTCGGGCGCGCTGGTCGCGTCGCTTAAAAGGCCCGGATGATTCTCGGTCGCGCGTATAGTTATAACGTGTCCGTCGGCGGTCTAGATGAGGTGGGCGTTTCCCCACGCCATTTCGTTGTGCCAGCCCACGCTGTTGGTGATGCCCACGGATTTGAGCTTCCAGGTACCGACTAACTCCGACGCTTGGGTGGACGAGACGGCTATGTACGTTACAGCGACGCTGAGACACAGGGCAATGAGACGAGATATGGCTGGTTTCCTTTATCCTTCGTAAAGGTTAGCGCGCACTATGTCTTCGTTCCATTCGAGGCCTAGGCCTGGGCGGTTAGGAATATGTAGCTCACTATTTATAATGGGGTACGGCTCCTGCAGAAGAGGGTTTACCCAACTCTGCCACTCCAGCCAATGGGCAGTCTCTGTCACGCGCATGACATGGGCTCCGACCTCCGGGTAAAGATGTGTCGACATAGGGATGCCGGCCCCGGCCGCGATGCCCGCCGCCTGCAGCCAGCCGGTGACGCCGCCGATGCGCATGAAGTCGGGCATCACGAGGTCGCAGGCCTTCATCTCGAGCGCCACGGCCATATCGCGCGGTCCGTAAAAATTTTCACCGATTTGCAGCGGAGTCTTGAGACCGGCGGCGAGCTTGGCATAGCCGCCATAGTTTTCGTAGAGCACGGGCTCTTCGAGCCAGGCCAACCCGGCATCGTCTAGGTGATGGCATCGCTCGATTGCTTCGGCCATGTCTAGGCCTTGGTTAAAGTCGACCATCAGTCGCATATCCTCGCCGACCGCGTTGCGTACCGCCGCGAGGGTAGCGTCGTCGTCTGCAATGCGCTCTCGCCCGAGGCGTAATTTAAGGCCTGCGAAGCCGCCCTCGTCGCGCAGTTTCAACGCTTCCGCAGCCACGGCTTCCGGCGCCTTGAGCCAGAGGCCGTTGCTGTTATAGGCGCGCACTGGGTGCGGCGAGCTGCCGAGCAGGGTGCAGAGCGGCACCTCCGCGGCCCGCGCCAGGGCATCCCAGGCTGCCATGTCGAGGCCCGAGGCGGCGATCATGGCGAGCCCGCCATAACCCACGAAATGGAGCGACTTGCGGGCCGCCTGGTAGAGTTCGAACGGTGCCACCTTTTGCCCTGTCAGCATCTCGCTCATATCCTCCAGCGCTGGCACCAGATAGCGCATAGACTTGGCCACATAGGGCTCGAGATAGGCACGTCCGGTCACGCCTTCGCGGGTGTGGAGGTCGATCAGGATCAGTGGCCACTGGTCGATGGTAGCGATGCGTAATACCGGCGGGCGTTCCAGTGTCAGTACCACTGGACGCGCCACCAATTTCTCAAAAGTCAGGGTCTCGAGGGGCATGACAAATCTTTCCTTGCGGGGCGGGAAAGGTGCCAGCAGTGTCGCAGAGAGGCAAGTGCCTCGCGCCGCGACACCGAAGAGCGTCTAATTTCTGCCAATAAGGGAAGCAGCTGGATCGCAGTCGCGTTCAACAAGCCAGATGAGCCTACGAGCAGAAGTGTGCCCATGAGCGACGAACAATCTCGGACGACCCCCAGCCGCGGCCTGACCGTTTGCGCCGGGGTCCGGGTGGTCGGCGTGGTCAATGTCGAGATTGCGCACATCCTCGGCGTGGTTGAGGGCAACGTCAATGCACGCTCAGTGTGCATCTCCGAAAGCGCCGAAGTGACCGGTGATGTGCTTTACGAGAAGTTGGTCTTCGACGAGGGTGTGACGCTAGATGGGCAATGTCGCCGCAACACGGGCGGCGCCAGGACCGTGCCGAAACTCTATACTGCCGCGGATGGCTGAGGTCTTACCGGCGATCTTTATCGGCGGGACGTTTAAAGGTGAACGGAGCGCGAGCCGCGCTAGGCGGCGAACAGAAGTATCTCGAGAACCCCGCAGCCGGCAGCGGCGTCCGCACTGCCCATTTAAAGGCGCAGGCGCAGCCTGGAGGCGTGATCCATTTCGTGGCGGTCACCCATAGGGTGGTTGGTAGAGACCGGCTGGCGAGAGGGTAAAAATCTCGTGGCCATCGGCGGTTACGGCGACCGTGTGCTCAAACTGCGCCGACAGCGAGCGGTCCTTGGTCACGGCCGTCCAACTGTCGCCGAGGATCTTTGTTTCGTGGCGGCCGAGATTGATCATTGGCTCGATGGTGAACAACATGCCTTCCTGTAGCGTCATGCCGCTGCCGGGGCGGCCGTAATGGAGAACGCTTGGCACGTCGTGAAAGAGGCGGCCGATACCGTGGCCGCAAAAATCGCGCACCACCGAACAACGGTGCCTCTCGGCATGGTTCTGAATGGCATGACCGATGTCACCAAGGGTGGCGCCGGGGCGCACGGCAGCGATTCCCAGCATCATCGCCTCGTAGGTCACGTTGGTCAGCCGCGCAGCCTTGCGCGGCACTTCGCCAAGCCAGAACATGCGGCTGGTGTCGCCGTGCCAACCGTCGAGAATGACCGTAATATCGATATTGATGATATCGCCCTTACCCAACTTCTTGGCGTCGTCTGGAATGCCGTGGCAGACTACATGGTTGACCGACGTGCAGATGGACTTGGGAAAGCCGCGGTAGTTCAGGGGCGCTGGCACGGCGTCGTGCTCAACGATGAAATTGTGACACAGTGTATCGAGGAGGCCCGTGGTCACACCCGGCACCACGTGCGGTGCGATGAAGTCCAGAACCTCGGCGGCCAGGCGACCAGCCCTGTGCATACCGTTGAAGGCTTCCTCACCGTGGATACGGACAGCACGCCCGTCTTCGCTGCGCCGAAGCTCTTCCGGTCGCGTGCTCGAGTCCAACCCGGCTATGTTTGACGTCGCTTTCTTCATGCTCTCCACTATCCGGTCTCGTTTCTGTTGGGCAGCTTCAGCGGAAGAGGGCGGTTGGCGACGATCGCCTCAGTGTTGAGGCGGCAATCATAGCACAGCGACTCCACGCCCCGTGTGATGGCGCGTGCAAATGCGGCTTCGTAAGCCGGATCGATATCGCCGGCCACGGCAAAGCTGTCGCAGTCCTCACGTTGTACGAGATAGATCATCACCGCACGATGACCAGCCTCGATCATATCGCCAAGCTCTTCCAAATGTTTGGCGCCGCGCTTGGTCACGGCATCGGGGAACTCGGCCGGACCGTCGCGTTTAAGGTGGACGTTCTTGACCTCGACATAGCAGGCGGGGCGGGCGGCGTCCTCAAGCAGGATGTCGATACGGGAATTCTTGCCGTAACGCACCTCGCGCCGCAGCGTCCCGTAGCCAGCAAGTTCAGGGATGGCACCGGCAGCGATGGCCTCGGCGACGATAGTGTTCGGCAAGGCCGTGTTGATGCCTACCAGGCGGCCATTGATCCGCGCCAGCTCCCACGACCAACGCAGCTTGCGCTGGGGATTGCGAGCCGGTGATAGCCAAGCCTCGAGCCCCGGCTCAGCGAGGCCCGTCATGCTGCCTGGATTGGCGCAATGGGCGGTAATCTCGCTGCCGTCGTCCAAACGCATATCGGCCAGAAAGCGCTTGTAACGCTTAATCAGCGTGGCGCGCACGAGGGGATCGGAGAATCGCATTACCCGACCATAGGGAGCGGCGCCGTGACGCTCAACCGGCTTGGGTGACGGATATCTCTCCGGTATGCTTGGCCGGGAGAAGGAGAAGCCTCCATGCCAAACGATATCGTCCCCCAGCCCACAGCGTGCGCGCTTATCATCGGCAATGAGATTCTGTCGGGGCGCACGGCGGATGTGAACCTCGGGCATATTGCGGGTCGGCTCACCGAGTCCGGTATCAGGCTTGCCGAGGCGCGCGTGATTTCCGACATCGAGAAGGAGATCGTGGCAGCCGTGAATGCCTGTCGCGTGCGCTATGACTACATTTTTACGACCGGCGGCATCGGGCCAACCCACGACGACATCACCGCTGAATGCATCGCCAAGGCCTTCGGCGTCGAATTAGAGCAAAACCCGGCGGCGCTGGCGATCCTCGAAGAGCAGTATCGCGAGCGCAACATTGAGCTTAACGATGCTCGCAAGCGCATGGCTAACATGCCCGCGGGCTCCGAACTGGTGCAGAATAAGATTTCCGGCGTGCCGGGCTTCCGCACCGGCAATGTCTTCGTGCTTGCCGGTGTGCCGCAAATCATGCAGGCGATGCTCGAAGCGGCGCTGGAGACGGTCAGTGGCGGCACGCCGACTCGCTCGTGCACCGTCGTCGCCTACCTTTCCGAAGGTGCGCTTGCCGGGCCGCTCAGGGCCCTGCAGGGCGACTATCCGGATATCGACATGGGCAGTTATCCTTTCTACCGCGTCGGCCGCTTCGGCTCAAACCTGGTGTTGCGCGGCGCTGACATCGCCAGCCTCGAGGAGGCGGCGGGCCGACTGATGACGGTTATCGATGAGCTCGGCGGCGAGCCGGTCCTCGAAAAATAGGCCGTCTTGCAAGCCGGCTTGTCCATAATCGGGACTTGAACGGTGAGATGATCTGTCGCATAGGATGAATTGTTCATTGATGCCATGCGGGCGTGGCGGAATTGGTATACGCAACGGACTTAACGCGATACTTGAGTGCACCTCAGGAAACCGAGGATGTAGAACTGCTCAAATTCGGGGAAACCTGTCGAATGGCAATCCCGAGCCAAGCCCTGCTAGCGCTGGGAAGGTGTAGAGACTAGACGGGCAGCACCTAAGGCAATAGCTACGGTGAAGGGATAGTCCAGACCACAAACCTTGCTGGGGCAAGGGCGGTGAAAACCGTAGTTGGTACGAAAATCCGTTGGGCTTATGCCCATGAGGGTTCGAGTCCCTCCGCCCGCACCAATTTCATATAGATTAGAGGGCGCTGAAATGAGTGTGGCTTGATAGCCACAAGCGGAAGAACGACACCACGATACGCCAGGTTAAAACGATCCCTTTCACATGGAAATGGCTTAACTGGTCAGGCGGTATTCGCTGATAATCGGCGGATTCAATTCAATCTGGATGTCGACGGCCTTGGCGGTGGCGAAGAGTGTTGAGGTGTTTCCCTCGCCACCTTGCTTGCCAGCATGCCAAGCGGTGCGGTGCCAATGGGGATATTGGCTACTTCGACAGGAGCGAAAGGGGCCCGCTGCGGCATTATGGTGTTCGTGGGCATTTCGGCTTTTCCACGGATGTGGCTGGTACCGTGCTGATGCGACGGGGATAGCTGCAGGCCGTACAAACCGCTATCATATGTTTGCGAGAGGATTGAGACGGCGAGACGAGAGGGAGTAAACACGTGCCTGGACGATATTGCCGCGGCATGGCGCGGGCGATGGTGGCTGCCTTGTTTTCACTAGGGTCTACAGCAATCGGCGCGATGTCCGAGGACATCGGTGGTTATGCTAGGTGTGGGGCCGATTATGTCGAGATTCCGATCTCGTTGGGTCATCCTGATGAATGGGGCTTCGACCAACGAAAAAAGTCGCAGGAGCACTTCGGCGATGACTATTCACCCGAGGAGATCGATGCGGCGACGGCTAGCGACGGGGACTTCGAGGAGCAAGCGCTGGCCAACGGCCTGTTCGTCGTCGACTGTGCCGATGTGTTGCTGCCGACCGATGGTCAGTGGGAATATTTCGAAGACAGTTTCATGGACTGAATACCGGACCACGGCTAAAACAAGGGCGGTCCGCCGATCTGTCTAGCCGCCTCTCCCTTGACTTGCGCAGCGTCCAGGCGCCGCGGATTTTGGTCAAGAACTCAGCCATCCGAGAAGTCAACCTGCTGGCGCTCACCGCCATTACTAGGCAGCGCGTGCTGGCGTTGGCCGCAAGGACTTTGTGGTGCTCGCTAGCAGAGGTCAGGAAGCTCGCCAACGAGCCCCTAGATGCCCGGCTCAGTAGGGCTCGAAATCCGAACGGGTTTATCGTCATGATCGTGGCCGTCATCGGCAGTCCGAGCGGTGCCTTGGCGAGCGGTATGCAGCTGCGCTTGTTGCCCATTTAGATGGCACGAAACGGCGTTGTTTCGCTGGAGCCGATAGGATCGATCAGGTTGGTGATGCGGTCGTCGTTCCCCCTCAACGAGAGACCTTAGGCAGATTCGGAATCTCGATCATTGCGTCGTGTTGTCTTCGGCACGGCGGACCTTACTAGACGAATTGGTGTGTGCGGCGGAACTGTTGGGGCGAGGGGAACATAGTAAGAACAATTTCTTGACCGCTGGCGCCGTACAGCCGTAGACTTCAGGCATCATGAGCATCGCTATCACTCCAATATCCCATCAGATATGGGACATGAAATATCGACTCAAGCGGGCCGATGGCGAGGCCATGGATGGCACTCTCGACGACAGCTGGTGGCGCGTGGCGCGAGCCTTAGCGGCGCCGGAATTGGATGTCGAGGGCTGGGCTGAGCGCTTTCATGCGGCGTTGCAAGATTTCCGCTTCCTGCCGGGCGGTCGCATCATGGCCGGTGCTGGCAGTGAGCGCAAAGTGACGCTCGTCAACTGTTTTGTTATGGGCGACGTGGCCGATGATATGGCAGGAATTTTTGAATCCCTTAAGGAATCGGCGCTGACCTTGCAGCAGGGCGGTGGCATCGGTCTTGATTTTTCCGAACTGAGGCCGCGCGGTGCGCCGGTGCATGGGGTTGGCGCGGATTCCTCGGGTCCGGTTTCCTTCATGCGCGTCTGGGACGCCATGTGCCGCACCATCATGAGCGCCGGCCATCGCCGCGGTGCCATGATGGCCACGCTGGCCTGTAATCATCCGGACATCGAGGCCTTCATCGACGCCAAACGCCAAAGCGGCACGCTGTCCATGTTCAATCTCTCGGTTCTGGTCAGCGATGCCTTTCTGGATGCGGTGGCGCGCGATGGGCCCTGGAACCTAGCTTTCGGCGGCGTTACCTGGCGTACTGTGTCTGCTCGCGCCTTATGGGAGCGCATCATGCGCGCGACCTACAGCTATGCCGAGCCAGGTGTTATTTTTATTGATCGGGTAAATCAACGCAACCCACTGCACTACCTAGAGAATATTCGCTCTGCAAATCCATGTGGCGAGCAGCCGCTGCCAAGCTATGGAGCATGCTTGCTTGGCTCAATTAATCTTGCAAAATTGGTTAATAGGCCATTTACTGATGAAGCGAAAATCGATTTTTCTGAGCTTGAATCTCTGGTTACCGTGTCCGTACGCATGCTCGATAATGCGATCGATAATTCGCGTTATCCTTTGCCGGAGCAGGAGCGGGAGGCGGTGGCCAAAAGGCGCATTGGGCTCGGCATTACTGGGCTTGCCGATGCCTTGATCATGTGTGGGGCTCGCTATGGCGGGACCAAGGCGGTGGCACTCACCGAGCAGTGGATGACGGTCTTTCAACGCGCTGCCTATCTGGCTTCCTCGGCGCTGGCTCAGGAAAAGGGTGTCTTTCCGCTGTTCGATGTGGAGGAGCACCTGGCCGGTGAGTTCGTAGCCGGGCTAGAGCAGGAGGTGCGCCAGGCGATAGCCGACCACGGCCTGCGCAATGCCGTGATCACCTCGGTGGCGCCGACGGGCACGGTCTCTTTGCTGGCCGATAACGTTTCTTCGGGAATTGAACCCGTCTACGCGTTCACCTTCCAGCGCACCATGCTGATGCCCGATGGCAGCAATCGCTCTCTGGCGGTGAGCGACCATGCCTATCGCCAATATCGCGAGATGTTCGGCGAGGAGGCGCCGTTGACCGGCGCTTTCGTCGATGCCCAGTCACTGGTGCCGGCCGATCATCTGATCATGCAGGCGACAGTGCAGCGTTATATCGACAGCGCCATCTCGAAAACTATCAACTGCGCGGAGGCAATCTCTTTCGAGGATTTTGCATCAATCTATACGCGGGCATACGAGCTCGGCTGCAAGGGCTGTACTACCTATCGCCCCAATGCCATTACCGGTGCGGTTCTGGAGGCGGGAGAGGGTAGCCCCGCGGGCGATCAAGCGGAGTTGCCCCTCGAATCGCTAGCTGTGCGCCCTGCTGACGAATTCGATGCCGGCGGCGCCGCGACCATGACAAAGCCCCTCGACCGTCCGGAGGAGCTGCCCGGCTGCACCTACAAGCTGCGCTGGCCGGAGACCGAGCACGCCCTCTATATTACCATCAACGACATCATCCAGGATGGTCACCGCCGACCCTTCGAGATTTTTGCCAATTCCAAGAACATGGAGCATTATGCCTGGACCGCCGGGCTGATGCGTATGATCAGCGCCGTTTTCCGCCGAGGAGGCGACGTCTCTTTCGTGGTCGGTGAACTGAAGGCGGTGTTCGATCCGCGCGGCGGGCAGTGGATGGGCGGCACCTATGTGCCTTCACTGTTGGCAGCAATCGGCGATATCATCGAGCGTCACATGTTCGCCATCGGCTTTCTCGGTCAGGCGTCCGCCGCTGAGAATGCGCCTGCCTTGGCGCCATCGTCGCGGGCTTGCCCGCGCTGCGCCCGCCGCACCCTGGTGCGTCAAGAGAATTGCGACAATTGTACGGCCTGCGGTTATTCGAAGTGCGATTGACTTATATCAAAGCGGCCGCCTGCAGCTTCTCCCACTATCTGCCGGAGCCGAAGGATAGAGACCCCCCCCTTCGCTTTGAGGTCGTCGTTCGCCCACCATTTTCTCTTTGGCGGCTTCCGGCGGCCTCTTCTCGTTTTCACGGGACAAGCATTTCGGATAAGGCGGGCAGTAGCTCATCAAAATGGTCGATCAGGGCGTCCGCGCCAAGCTCGGCAGGGGCGATCCGCGTATAACCGAAACTCACCGCTACTACGGGTACGCGGGCGTTGCGTGCGGCCCTGACATCCGTCTTGCTATCGCCCACCATGACAGCGGCATCATGGGTGCCGCCGGCGCGGCCGATCGCCTCAAGCAGATGAGCCGGATTCGGCTTGCGCACTGCCAGGCTGTCGCCGCCGAGCACACTGGCAAAAAATCGGTTAAGCCCGAGCCGGGCAAGTATTACTTCGCTCATCGCTGCGGGCTTGTTGGTGCAAATGGCCAGCCGAAAACCCGCATCACTGAGCGCTTCCAATGCTGCGGTGACGCCGTCGAAGGTCACCGTGTTGTCAGTCATGCAGTCTTCGTAGTGAGCGAGAAACGAATCGCGTAGCGTCAACGGCAGGCCGTCGTTCCAGGGCCGTCCAGCAGCAGCGAAGCCGCGCTCGATCATCTTTACCGCGCCATCGCCTACCATGTGGCGCACCGCAGCCGTGGTTACGGGCGGCAGACCCTGCCCGTGGAGCACACGGTTGAGCGCTTCCGTCAGGTCCGGAGCGCTGTCAATCAGGGTGCCGTCTAGATCGAAGACAATGGTGGCGGTCTTGTGCATTGCTGCATCCCTTATATCCTAGAGCCATGACCAACAAGAACTCTGCTCCGCTCGCTATCGTGGTGCTTGCCGCAGGCAAGGGCACGCGCATGCGCTCCGCCCTGCCCAAGGTGCTGCATCCGCTTGCCGGCTTGCCGCTGGTTGGTCACGTGCTGGCGATGGCTGAGGCTCTGGTGCCAGAGCGCCGCTTGGTAGTAGTGAGCGAAGCCCAAGTAGGGGCCGCTGTCTCGCCTTGGCCGAGCGTGGTGCAGGAGTTACAGGAGGGAACCGGCCACGCCGTCATGCAGGCGGGCGATGCGCTCAGCGGTTTTACTGGCGATGTGCTGGTGCTATACGGCGATACGCCGTTACTTGAGGTGGAGACGCTGACGGCACTGCTCGATGCGCGCCGTAGCGCCACCGCTGCGGCGGCTGTGCTGGGCTTCCGCCCAGCCGATCCCGGGCTCTACGGCCGTCTGGTCTGCGACGATAACGGAAAGCTTGAGCGCATCGTCGAGGCACGCGACGCCGATGCTGCGATACTTGCGCTCGATCTCTGCAATTCCGGTGTTATGGCGCTCGACGGCGGGCCCCTACCGGGACTGCTGGCGCGACTCGACAATAACAATGCCAAGGGCGAATACTATCTGACAGACATCGTTGCCATCTCCGCTGCAGACGGGCGCCAATCCGTAGTGCTCGAAGCGGCAGAAGAGTCCCTGCTCGGCGTCGATAGCCGTGCCGACCTGGCGGTGGCGGAAGCAGTGATCCAGACTCGTTTGCGCGCACGGGCTATGGCCAGCGGCGCCACCTTGACCGACCCAGCAAGCACCTTCTTGAGCCACGACACCGTGCTTGAGCAGGATGTGACGGTCGGTCCTAACGTGGTTTTTGGTCCGGGCGTTCATATTGGCGCCGGCAGCGAGATCCTGGCGTTCTGCCATTTGGAAGGGGTGATGGTCGCGGCAGGTGCGCGCATTGGTCCCTTCGCCCGCTTACGCCCCGGCACGCGGCTTGGTGAGGGCGCACGGATCGGTAATTTCGTCGAGACCAAGGCGGCCGAGATCGCCGCCGGTGCTAAGGTCAACCACCTCAGTTATGTCGGCGATGCCAGCGTCGGCGCTGGCGCTAATATTGGCGCCGGCACCATTACGTGCAATTACGATGGCTTCTCCAAGCATCGTACGGAGATTGGCGCCGGCGCCTTTATCGGTTCAAACACCGCGTTGGTGGCGCCTGTGAGCATCGGAGACGGCGCCATGGTCGGCGCCGGCAGCACCGTGACGAAGGATGTTGAGGCAGATGCCCTGGCGGTGGCGCGGGGAGAGCAGCGCGACATCCCCGATGGTGCTGCCCGGTTTCGCCGCCAGCGAAAGGACTGATCCATGTGTGGCATCATCGGTGCCGTGGGCACAGCTGAGGCCACGCCGTTGTTGCTCGACGGGCTGCGTCGGCTCGAATATCGCGGCTATGATTCGGCGGGTGTGGCTACGCTGGTGGATGGTCATATCGAGCGTCGTCGCGCCGAGGGGAAACTGACCAACCTGGTGGCGGAGATAGAGATGGCGCCACTTGCCGGTACAATTGGCATTGGCCATACGCGCTGGGCGACCCATGGCGCGCCCAACACCGGGAATGCGCATCCCCATGCGAGCGCGCGCGTCGCCGTGGTCCATAACGGAATTATCGAGAACTTCCAGGCTCTACGCAAGGAGCTCGTGGCGGCCGGCCACACGTTCGATACCGACACCGACACCGAGGTTGTGGTTCATCTTTTGACCAGTGCGCTGGACAGCGGCGCTAGCCCGGAAGAGGCGACCGACGCCATGCTGGACCGGGTCGAGGGCGCCTTCGCCTTCGGCATTCTCTTCGCGGGTGAGGACGATCTTCTGGTAGGCGCGCGTCGCGGCAGCCCGCTTGCCGTCGGTTTTGGCGATGGCGAGATGTATCTCGGCTCCGATGCCATGGCGCTGGCGCCGCTTACCCGCCGCATTCTCTATCTCGAGGAGGGAGACTGGGTGGTGCTGCGGCGCGACAGCGCGCGTGTGCACGATGTCACAGGTGCCGAGGTCGAGAGACCGGTTCGAGAGACGGCGCTGACAGGCGCCGCTATTGGCAAGGGCGAGCATCGTCATTTCATGCACAAGGAGATCCACGAACAGCCCGGCGTCATCGGCGATACGGTGCACAGCTACTACAATCCTTCGGAGGGGCGCGTCGTGCTGCCGCCGTTGTCGGCCGATCTCGCCGCGGTCGAGCGCCTGACTATCATCGCCTGTGGCACATCATTTTATGCAGCACAGGTGGCACGCTACTGGTTTGAACGTTTTGCCAGACTACCCGTGGATATCGATATCGCCTCCGAGTTCCGCTATCGCCACCCCCCATTGAATTCCGGCGGTCTCGGCCTGTTCATTTCGCAGTCGGGAGAGACGGCGGATACGCTAGCTGCTCTGCGCCATGCCAAGACGCAGGGACAGCCGACCTTGGCGCTTGTCAACGTACCAGAATCTAGCATGGCGCGTGAGGCAGATGCAGTGTTACAGACCCTGGCAGGGCCCGAAATTGGAGTGGCCTCGACCAAGGCGTTTACGACTCAACTCGCCTCGCTCGCTTGTCTTGCCATCGCCTGCGGGCGCGCCCGCGGGATGGTCAGCTGCGAAGATGAGTTGCGGCTCGCTGGTGCGCTCGCCGAGGTGCCGGCGCGGGCGGCAGAGGTGCTGAGCCACGACGAGCGCTTGCGTCAGATCGCCGAGAGCATCCATCAGGTGCGCGACGTGCTTTATATTGGCCGCGGCACCTCCTTTGCCATCGCCCTTGAAGGTGCGTTGAAGCTCAAGGAGATCTCCTATATCCACGCCGAAGCCTATGCCGCAGGGGAGCTTAAGCACGGCCCCATCGCCCTGATTGACGACGGCATGCCGGTGATCGTCATCGCGCCCTCGGATGCGTTGTTCGAGAAAACCGCGTCGAACGTTGAGGAAGTTGCGGCCCGCGGCGGTCGCGTAATCTTGATCAGCGACGAGGCTGGTTGCGCGCGCCTCGCCGAGCGCGTCAGCGATAGCGTTGCCCTGCCGGAAGTTGACCCGCTAGTGGCACCCATCCTCTACGCTATTCCCGTTCAATTGCTGGCCTATCATGTTGCCGTCTTCAAAGGCACTGATATCGATCAGCCACGCAACTTAGCGAAATCGGTGACTGTGGAATAGTCTGGGAACAGTTGTTCTGTCTAGTTTTTTCCAGAATCTCCCTGATTTCCATTATAGGAATGCCCCAAAAAAAGTTTCCTCAAATTTACCCTTATTTCCAAATTGAAGTTGGGATATTTGGGTAATTATGGGGGTATCAGGAGACGCTGGGGGAGGAAATAAGAAAGTTAAGGAAAAGTGGTGGATGTATAAGCCCGCATTTCCCATATGAGCCTGCCAACAGATGCGATTTAGCCATAATTCTGATATAAGAATCAATGTGTTGGGCGTATCTGGGGGCAGGGCTAATGGCGAACCCGGAGGGTGAATCCGAAAACAAGCCGTTGCGGTTGGTTTTTGACCGCCGCCTGAAGCTGGAGTTCCACGGTTCCAGGATCACGTCCGATGCTGGTTTGCTTGCCTATCGCGAACTCGATGATGCCCTTGGTCTGACCGGCATGGTCGGCGATGAACTGGTTGACGCCCGCACGGGAAAGAACAGCCAACACGCAATGGCGGGATTGTTCCGGCAATCTGTTTTCGGTCGCCTTGGCGGCTACGAGGACGTGAACGACGCCGACCGTCTGGGTCGTGATCCGGCAATGCGCTGGATTGTCGGCGGTCGCGCCGTGGCCAAGGCTGCTGCATCGACCAGCCAGATGGGGCGCTTCGAGACCGAGTTTCTCGCCACCGACCAGAACCTCACCGCACTGGCTGATCTCTCCGGGCAATGGATCGACCGGGTGCATGAGCGGCATCCGCCGAAGACGATCGTGCTTGATATCGACAGCAGCGTCAGCCCGACTCATGGCGACCAGGAAGGCACGGCCT